>CAZSCZ010000193.1:0-3991 GCA_964605455.1 uncultured Spirochaetia bacterium | reverse complement strand
ATCAAAGGCGTTTAATATTAGAGTATTCTTTTATATATAAAGTAAATAATTATGGTCATTCAGGAAATTGTTTGTAGTTTGTTTCAATTAGGCGCAAGTTGTTTAAATATGCCTTTAGATAAATTGTTGGTTGAATATTTGCTTATTCCGAGCGTTGTTATGATAATATTTTTATATGTTTCTGTGAATATGTTCCTTCGCAATGAACACCCAAAAATAAAACCTTTGCTTGCAATTACTTTTTATATAACAATTATATATAGCGGGTATTATGGAACTTTCGCAATGTTTATATCTTCATTCTTGCCTTTGTTTATTGTAGGCACTTTTATATTGTTTGTTGCCACTAGATTTATCTCTCCTTCACAGATGAAAGATTTGGGTGGAATTACTTCAAAAGCCAGTGAATTTATATATGACAGGTCGACAATCAAGGACAGAATTTTATCAAAGTGTTCTGAGTTGCAGGATTTAGATTTTAAAATGGATCAACTATTTGATGTAAAGAGTGAAGATACTAAAGATCTATCTAAAGAAGGCAAAGTTCTTCTTATGTTGAGACATGAAGTTAGAGTGGAATTGGAAAATCTGATGCGTAGATATTTCAAAGTAGGCGGAGATAAAAGAGACCCTGAAATAAGGAAAGTGAGAGATTATTTAAAACAAACCAAAAAAATAGAAACTAAGGATAATGCTGTAAGTAAAAATAAGTAATAATTAATTTTTGAAGATACGCCTTAATTAATTATTGAAAGATTTAGTAGAAAATTTAGGTGATGTAAGAAGTTTGTCAATTCTATTAAGATAATTTATAGATACTTCTGAATTTCCAGATAAATTTTCCCATCTTGCTTTGTCATATTCTGACTTTGCAACACAAAAATTAAATATTTTTCCATCCAGTTCTCTATCAGATTTAAATTTATATCTTCTTTTGAATCCTTCAATAAAGTTAGTAAATTTTTTATAACCTTTTTCTGTATTTATCAGCCAGGCATAAGAATTTGAAACTAATGTACCACAATCTTTATAAATTGTATCATAAGTACTGGCATTGAAATCAATACCATATATATTATCTTTTTCTATATAGAAAAAATGTATGGGGCTTGGATCGCCATGGAGATTCGCTTCAATGGAATTAAATTCATGTTCTCCAATAGTTTCAACAGAATTTTTTATATTTGTACATAACTCATTTGAGATATTATCAAAAATTTTCTTGTCAGAATTTAGTTTTTCTATGAATTCTTTATATACACTTGTCTGGTTTACAAGCATATTTTTTTCATTTTGATTATATCTGTGTAACTTAAATAACCAATCAGCGACTCTGCCACCAAAGTAAGATGCGGATTCAGGTCTTTTTTGAATATTTGTTAAAATATCATCTTCGTATATTCTTTCTTCTAAAAGTATGGAATTTTTTTGATCATAATCAATTATTTCTGGGATTCTTTCTGAATCCTGATAAAATCCAGCTTTTTGAAATTTATTAAATGCTTCAAATTCACTTTTTAATAATTTTTCTCTTTTTCTTTTTAGTTCTGGATTGTTTGTAGGTTTCATTCTTTTTACTGCAACACCTTTATATTTAGGATTGGTTATATCAAATAAATATATTTCTGCATCAAAAGTGATTATGGGTTCAGGTGTGTTGGATACTGTGATATAAGCAGAATCCAATATTTTTAATACTTCTTTAGGTATTTTGGAAAAATTTACAATCATTTTAAGAAAAATTTCTAACGGAGATACCTTCATATTTATTTTGAAAATATAATTTTTCGTATAAATCTTTCCATTGAGGTCCTATCTTATCCAAAGTATAATGCTTTTCAATATATCTCGAAGCTGTGCGGGCTCTTTTATTTTCATAATCCGGATTATCTATTACATAACTTATCCCATTTTTGATTGCGTTTTTGTCTTTTGGTGTTATGCCGACAGCAAGCCCTTTATCAATAAGTATCTCTTTTGGACCATCTATATCAGAAATTATCAAAGGAGTCTCCATGGAAAGAGCTTCTAATCCTACAATACTAAAACTCTCATGATGTGTTGGCACTACTATAGCATCCATAGCTTTATACCATGAGGCTAATTCTTTTTTATCTAATTGTCCTGTAAACATATATTGGTACTCATACCCTTTTAGAATTTTATTAATTTCATTCTTTGAATCTTTATAGTAAGGTCCAATATAATAAAGTTTTATATTTTCTCCAGATTCTATAAGTTCTTTAAAAGCATCTGCGAGTTCATATACACCTTTATCTTTTGTTATTCTGCCAACATAGGCTATTAAGGTTTCTCCGTTTGGAGCATATCTTTTTTTAATCTGCTCTGATTTATTTTTTACATTTTGGCTTTTCTTAAAATTTGCAAAGTTAGTGCAATTAGGAATCACTGTAATTTTATCACTGTATTCCGGGTAATACTCTTCAATCAAATTGTTTATATAATTGGAAGGTGTTGTGATAACCTGTGATTGCTTCATCATATCAGCTTGTTTCCTAGCAATAGGTTGTTCTTTTAAATATGAAAAAGATTTATCATAAAAATTATTTAGTTCGCGGATAACAAGAGAATGTGCTGTATAGATTAGAGGTTTGTTTAATTTGGAATTAAGACTGTTTATTTTATCACCTGTGCAATGAGTATGAATTAAGTCATAATTTTGCAGTGAAGGTGAATTAAAAATATCTATGTCCCTCTTTTTACCATATAAATTATAGACTGCTTTTTCCGATTCTGTAATTGAATTGCTTCCAGCTATTTTGTCTGCATGTAGATTTTTATTAAGGTTTATATATTCTCTTATTTCTTCAGCCATATCATCTGCTCCGCCAAAAGGCGGGTCATACCATTCCTCAAATAATATGTTTATCATCTTTAATTAATTATATTCTAACTAAACATTTGGAATCGGTTTTGTTCTAATACCAGGATAACTCGTATAAGCAATTGTAGGAGACACTGTTGGTTTAAAACTATTTAACAAAAGATTGTAAATCTCCGGTGAATAGAACTGCTTTTTTACATATTCCCTAGCCATATTGTAAGTCTGTTTTAATATTTCTAAATTTATTCCCAAATCTTTTTCTATTTTTTCACAAAATAATATTCTGTAATCTGTCACAACATCAGCAGATCTTGACCACTTATCATATAATTGCATTTGCATAAGGTCAAATTTATTATATGATGTTGGTGCTCCATTAAATGATGTTGGTGCTCCATTAAATGATGTTGGTGCTCCATTAAATGATGTTGTCTGACTTCTTGTTGGAACTTCTTCAGAGGCATCAATAGAAAAATCAATACTTTTCTGATAAATCTCCCATGTATTCTTTTCAGTAATGCTAGAATTAATATCCTCTTTTAATTTTCTATTTTCTTGTTGTAATACATTTATTTCATTTTTATAATCTGCGAGCAAATGTTCTGTAGTTCTTTGGTAATTTTTATAAGCTAAAGTCAAATTGTTATATTGTTCTCTTGAATCTTTTAATTCCATTCTAAGTTCATCCCCGATTCTGTTCCAAGGCCATCTCATCCTCCACACTCTGTTTGATTATATAGTCCTTTATATCCATATTTGGAATTATAACTATCCAATGGATTTCCAGTTTTCTTTTTAATTTGTCCCCCATAGTTTTTATCAAGATTGTTGTCCTGATTATAAGGAATTCCACCATATTTTTTATCCGGACTTGCGCAATATTCGCCTAGTTCACTTTTCATCTTTTTGGATAATCCTTGATAATCAATGGTAGCTCCAAGGATATCATTAACCATGTAAGGGAAATTCTCTTCAAAATATCTCTGTTGCTCTCTTTTATATTTTTCTTCTCCAGTAGGCTCTCTTCCTTCAGGAATTTTAGGTATTCCATTTCCACTATCATCTTCTCCACCAAGAAGCATAGCAATAAGTATGGAAGGTAACATTGATTCCATATTATTATAATGTCTTTCCCAAGCTGCAAGT
>CAZSCZ010000192.1:0-4044 GCA_964605455.1 uncultured Spirochaetia bacterium | reverse complement strand
ATTTGATTTTAAAAGGACTTTATTAAATGAAAATAAAAAATTAAAAATTAGATAATTTATTATTGTGTTTCTTCATCCAAGAATTAATGTGTTTTTATTTAAAAATATTCAAAATTAAAATAATTTTTGGTTTAATTCAAATTAATTATGGTGATAATATAATTTTAAATAATATAAGAATTGAGGGCTGGATTTTTTTCGGAATTTGGTCATTATTGTCTTTAATTATTGTAATAATCATAATTTTATGGGTATATACTGGACGAAAAAATATAATTGATAGTAGCCAATTAAAAAATAATCCAAATACTCCCTTTTTATCAAAAAATAAAAATAATCATAACGATTTTTTCCAAGATATTAAAAAATCTGGTCAAATAAAAACAATTTTTGATAAGAGAACTTTATTTTATATAAAAATCTCATTAATTTTATTAATGACTGATGTATTTATTGCTTTAATTTTTACCTTTTGGTTTTATTTGAATCCAACTTTTTCAATCTTAATTTTTTTAGTTTTTCTCTTATTTTTTTGCTTGTTTTTGTCGCTAATACTAAAATCTACGACAAAATTTGAACATAACAAAAATAAATTATTTGGAATTAAAAAAGCAGTGATAAGAATTAGAGTAATTGATTATCTATTCTCTAAAATAGAAAATTCTCCAAATTTAGATACTTTTAAAAAAAACCAAAAACTTGCACTTAAAATAATTACCTGGCTTGTTTTTTTCTATGCTTTTTTTGTAGGAGTATATATTCGGACAATATTAGAATGTCAAACTACAAATATAGACATATCTGGATGGTATAATTTTTATATTTTTTACTTTTTCGTTTTAGCTGGAGGTGCTATATCTCTATTCTTTTTCTCTAAATCAGAAATCTCAAGCGTCTATAAAATGTCCTTGATGGGAATGGCATTATTACTTCAAATTCCCATTATAATTGATTATTCATTACTTGGGACTGCTTCCATGTTAAAATATGATTATATGAGATGGACTGATTTTTTTATTTCTTTTTCCACATTTTTTCTAAGTCAAAAACTTAATTATTCAATTAATCTTGGACATCCTGTAATGTTTGCAAATCTCATTGCTTTTACTGGCTTTTATGTCTTTTATCGTAATTTATACCCCCAAAACAGAATTAAACGGTCTTATTTTGTTGTTATATTAAGGACAATACTTTATCTAATTACTTTATATTTGTTTCTTAATATTTCATTAATGATATTACCATTTTGTTTTACTATTTTGAACAATTTTTTTGGTGGCTATATTGATAATTTATATCAAATATTTACTGCAAATGTAATGAACCTCTTTATTTTTGTATTTTTTTGGTTAATTATCCATATAAATGAAAAAAATAAATTTGATTCACAAATTAAATTCTTTAACAAATTTTCATTTTTTGAGAAAAATCCTAAATTAACACAAATATTTTCATTATATCGATATAATAAGGGCATGTTTGTGTTCAGATATAAAATAGAACTGGCTATTTTGATAATTGCAATAATTTTTTATGAATTTTCAATAATTTTACTAATTTAATTTATAATCAAAAAGTGAATAAATCAAATTGAAAATTTATTTTCTTGAAATTCCATAAATTCACATTAATAAGTTGATAAATTTTTTTTACTTACTTAATTACAAAAGATATTTATAATGACCAAATGAAATGAAATAATCAGACCTTAAAATATGATAATATAAAATAATTATTTAAACATATAATTTTTAAAAATATTTGAGTAGGTGTTAATTTGAAGCGAAATCAATTTATTGCAATATGTTTTTTAATGGTTTTTGCAATTTCAACATTCAGTGCAATGTTTCCTTTATACTTGGGGACTAAAATTAATCATCTTAAAAATTCACCATATTCAGACAACTCTGGTCTGCCTGAGAATCAAAAACCTGTTCCAGATACTGGTATCAATATTCAAACTGATGATATTGATTTAACTAATTATAATCTTACCGGTAATGGTAATACCGTTTCCGTAAAAGAACATGTTTCAAATAGTAGTTCTGGAGATATTGCTCTTTTTTATGATGTAAGAAGTGATGGGTTTATAGATTATAGCATGATCTCTTCTTATGATGCTTCAGGGCTTGCAATTAATACAAACTTTTTAAGTAGTGACGTTGATGAACGAAGGTTCTCCGATATAAACGACTTATTTCCCCTACCATACTCAACAAATCAATTTGGTGCAAGCAGAAAAGCCGGAAGATTTCAAAATATTTGGACTCCATGGAAATCTAATAACTGGTATACTGGGATTGATGTATTTGAACAGACTGAGTCCGGTGGTGAATTCGACCACTTGACTTTCTATAGTGCTTTTATAATTAATTCATCAACCACCCGAGTAGTAACTATGTTGGTGGGTTCTGATGATGAAGTTTGGGTATTCAAAGATGGCCAATCTATCCTTAACTCTACAACCCCTCGTTCACTTCAAAAAGATGATGACTCAATCCCAATTACATTACACCCCGGTCCTAATGCATTTTTAATCAAAGTACATGATGATACTGGTGATACTGGTTGGTGTGCAAGATTTAACCAGAGTGGCTCCGCAGTAACAACTGGCATTAAAGAGGGTCTGACGAAATCTGATAAAATTAAAGTAACAATTCCATCTGGATGGATTGACATGATCGGTCAATCTCATATTACTATAAGTAATTTGAAGGAAACAGGAAACTGGATCTATGAATTATCGCCATCAACTTGGAGTGTAGATTCCGGTGGCGATCTTACTGATATTTCTAAAGGTACATCTACTGATAATTATTATACTTCGACCAATGATGGGACAACTAGCGTTTCATTTACATTTCAAGGATTTTCAGGGACTGTAGTAAAAAGCTTTGGTAGTAGTTCTACGAACCCTGGTTGGACTGAGGATCATAGTAGATTATATGACTCATATCCAAGCGATGGACGAGGTTGGACGACAGATACAGGACATAGTGGACATGGCCATGCATATAGAGCACACCAGACGAAAGCATCTTGGGGTGGCAGTACAAGTGGTGGTGTCCGCTGGTATATAACTGTTCCCATTTTTAGTCCTCGCGATTGGGATGCAACAAATGTTATATATTATGCTAATTGGGATACATCAGAGTCAAGTGCTGAAAATGGTGAAGATTTTGCAAATTACTATCTTCGATGGGTTAATCCAGACGACCTATCCGACTATACCAATATAGACAGTGATAGCGATTCTATTGGGGGGTCTGGGACTTTAGGTAGTACTACTACTAATATAGCTGATACTTTTAATTCAAAATATGGAACAAAAACTTCTATCATATTAGAAATTGGAATAGATATCTATTGCCAAGGAAATGTAATGGAAAGTGAGGATAACATATATGGAAATATATATTATCTATATTTCAGTTTGACCTATACCAAAAAAATAGATGCAAATACGCATTATTATATTTATAAGAATTCACAAAATTATCTGGGAAGACAAATTCCACCACAACAAGCCTACTTATATTTTGCATACAAAAGAACTGGGAGTCTCTCCGATTTTCCAAATTCTCAAATTAGAATGTTTTTAGATGGTACAGAAGTTCAGACAGGTAGAATTTACTTTAGTGATATCGATACTGCTTGGAAAGTAGCGAGAGTAGATGTTACCTCTCGTATTGATTCAAATGCACAAGATGGAATCGAAGTTAAAATCGGGATATTCATTGGAGATACTGTATACTCTTCGTCAACATCATCAGTATTAATTGATGCTATTCGATTAGAGATTGTAGCGATACCCGATCCGGACGACTCGCATATTGGGATGTATGCTGATAAAGCTGGTAGTAATTATCCGGTCGTAGGGTCATATGGCTCGGGGACTGCTGCTGTTGCTTTAGGTGGAAGTTCAGATTTTGGTTTTATTTTCACTGGTTCTGTTTATCAAATGTCTTTTGATTATTCATTTCAAACGAAATATGAGCGTTCTAGCGTAGCTACTACTAATTATTCAATAAATCTTGCGACCAA
>CAZSCZ010000191.1:0-4049 GCA_964605455.1 uncultured Spirochaetia bacterium | reverse complement strand
AGTGGATTAAGAAAATAACAAAGGATTATGCTGAGCTTGAAGATGGGACGAAGATTGACCTGAAAAATCTTGAATATGTGAAATTGCCTGATGAAAAAAAGGAGATGTTTTATAAATATGTAAAGGATTTGATATGGTGGTGAAACATGATTAAAAAATTTATTAAAATCCAGAATGTAGGAAAATTTAAAAATTTTTATGCACCGGGAAATATCACTTTACAGCGAATTAATATAATTTATGGAGAAAACAGTGCGGGGAAAAGCACTTTAGTCTCCATAGTACGTTCTTTACAACGCGATGATCCAGATTTGATTTTAAAGAAAAAAACTTTCGGAGCAGACAATGAGCCTTATATTGAGTTATTATTTGGCGATAATGGGATATTTAAATTTCAATCTGGTAACTGGAGTAATGGGGAAAATGGATTAAAAAACATAGAAATTTTTGATGAATTTTTCGTAAATGAAAATGTATATACGGGAATGGAAATATTATCAGAACACCAAAGGTGTTTATTTGGATTCGTTATAGGTGAAGAAGAAGTAAAGTTAAAGAAACAAATTGAAAGAATAAAGAAAAAATTAAATTCAGAGCAACAACCTCAATTAAATAATTTAAAAAATCAAATAAAGATACTAGTAGGAAGTCACTTTGATGTAGAAACTTATGTTGATTTAGATGAAGATACAGAGATAGACAAAAAAATCAAAGAAAAAGAACGAGAGATTAACATAACTAAAAAATCTGCTGAAATTAGACAAAAAGAATTTTTAAAAGAAATTCCCAAAATTTCTTTACCTTTTGATTTAAATAATCTTAAGACTCTTTTACAAAAATCATTAACTACAATCTCAGAAGATGCGCTACAAAAAACAAAACATTACATAAATAAACTTATTAATATAATAGGGAAAGAAGCCGAAATGTGGATACACCAAGGATTAAGAGTAGTAGAAAGCTTACAAGATAACAAATGTCCTTTTTGTCAGCAAGATCTTACAAAAGTAGAAGATGTGATTAAATCATATCAGGAATATTTTAACGAAGAATATAGGGAAATTGAAAAAAAGATTAAGCAATATTTACGTGAGTTTGAAAACTTTAATATCGAACGTATATTGAACAACATTAAAAGCATTATTTTAACAAATAAGGGATTATTGGGGTTCTGGAAAGAATTTATAGAGGATATAGAAATAATTGAGATAGAAAAGTTTGAAGAATATTCCTTACAAATTAGTGAATATTTTCAAAAAGTTAAATTGGCATTAGAAGATAAGTTTAAAAAAATTTTATCACCTATAAAAACAGATTACATAGATAAATTGGAGCAAATTATTTTAGATTTTAATAAAACAATTCAAGATTATAATTCTAAAGTCAATAATTTAAACACACGGATTTCAGAATTAAAAGAAAAACAGCCAGACATTGAGAAGTTAACGAAAGAACTTGAAAAACTTAAAATTAAAAAGCGAAGATTCTCCCCCGAAATTATGCAATTATGTGATAAATATAAACACATTAAAAATGAGATTGATAAAATGAAAAAAACAATGAGAGAGAAACAAAAAGAATTAAAATCTGCAGTATCTAAAAAAATAAAAAAATACGGTGAGCAAACAAATATGATGCTTGAAAGGTTTGGCATCCCATTCAAAATTATCAAACAAACTTCAAAATATAGAGGAAAAGGAGAGGAGCCTTATTTTGAATATTTCTTAGAATGTGAGGGGACGGAAATAGATCCACTTACCCACACTAAATTTACTTTAAGTGCAGGAGATCGAAACGGACTAGCACTGTCTTTCTTTATAGCAAAGCTCACTATAGATGGAGACCTTCAAAATAAAATCATCATATTTGATGACCCTATTTCAAGTTTTGATATTAACAGAAAAAGACGAACGATTGAAATTATAAGAGACTTAGCGAGAAAGGCAAAACAAGTGATCGTTTTTACTCATTTTAATACTTTTGCTTTTGAATTATATGATACTTTGCGTGATATAGGGATTGCTCCACAATGTCTACAAATTAAGAATGGAAAAATAATTAAATGGAATATTGAAGAGGATAAAAAACTTTCATATTTTAAAAATCTTGCAAAATTAGAATCTTTCCTGAATGGAGAAGAAATACCGTTAGACGAAATAAGAAGACTAATTAGGATTTGTTTAGAAGATAAACTCAGATTTAATTATTTCCAATTTTTTAAAGATTTGGGTGAAGATTGTTGGTTAGGAAGTATGGTAAATAAACTAAGGAAAATAAAAGATAACCTTTCATTAAAGTTTAAACATAATAATAAAGATGAGGTTATAAACGAACTTAGTAACTTATGCGATTTTTCAAAGTATTCACATCATAGTTGTATTACAGCTTCTTATAGAACAGACTATACTCAGAACGAACTGGAAAATTATGTCAAATCAACATTAAAGATGATTTATGAATGGTTATGATTAAACAAAAACATGAATCCCAAACTATCAAGTTTTAACCCTCTTGGTGGGATGAATATTTGAAGATAATTTATACTTTTGCAAATGCAGGAATGGAAAACCACACGCTATGTTAATTACTGACAAGGGAAAATGAACTGGGTTAATTCCTCATTGGTTACAAGTGATTTATTTCTTGAACTAGAATTATTAATGTATAATCGGACAATACCATCTCTACAGACCATTCTTAATCTCAATGAAATTGTGGAATTGGTTGTATTAAGAGAAAAATTACTAATGCCATCATCAGATCATATTGTTATTCTGAAAACCCTTAATGAGCAAGAAATTAAAAAATTAGGTGGAAATAAAGCAGTGAACTGGAGCCACGAATTAAAGAATTTAGGGAAAGGACATCTATTAAAACCAATCATAACATGTTTTCTTATAGAAAAAGGAATATTAGTTTTGGATACAGAACAAAAAGATGATATAAAGTTTAGAGAGTTCGGGGATGTGTTGTTTACCCAACAATGGAGCGGCAGATGGATCTTGAAAACCACAGGGTTTAATATAAAAAATCCAAAAGAAAAATATACAATAGAAAAGATGTACATAAAAAGTTTTAATAACACCTTTAAATTTGTTTCCTCTGATTCTTTATATTGGAAAATGGCAATACTTGCTGCACCTGATTTAGCACCTGACATTAAAAGAAAATTTGGCTATGACTATAGTTGGACATATCATTATTATAAAGAAGTAGAAATTTACTCAAAATTTGCTAAAAGGACACGTATAGGGTTTAATGACAATGTCTTTATGCAACCATTTATTGTCTTAAACTTTTCTCCTTCGAAGAATTTTATAGATATATTCTATAATAACTTAAAACATGTCAGAAATCAAGAAATAGAACAATTTTTAGAATTACAGAACCCCTATATATATCTTTTGCCCCCACTTACTGCTATTCTATTGCAAAGATGCAAGACTTTAGAAGATTTACCTGATGAGTTAATCAAACTTAGAGAAGAATTTCAACACTTACGAAAAGCGTTAACAGAGTTCCAGAAAAGATTTGAAGAAGCTAGTACTATTAAAGAAAAGATAGAGGTGAAAAAAGAATTTCAAGAATCTATTAACTTGTTTGTTCGTAAAGTAAGGAAGCCAAAGAAAAGAATAATTAAAACAATTATGGATTTTACAATCACGCAATCACAAGATTTAATTAAAAAAGATTTTAGTGGTCCAATTAGGAAAATTATAAACGCACTTATTGAATATATATATTACAAAAAGATTTATCCTTGGGTTAGTGACTTTATTTATTTATATAATAAATCATTAGAAATAAAATTAGATTGGAATATTTATGAAAAAATTTTTGGAACAATAGAATTAGACTATTTAGACGAATTTAAACTATTTGCTAAAAATACACTTAAATTATTGTATTCACAACCGAGAATGATATGAATAAAACAAGAATCTATCTTCAAGAAATGATACAAGATTTAAAATTTGAAAATTTTCCTTCAAGATGGGTTTCCTTTGATTTTAAGACCTTTTCTAAAACAAAAACTTTATGGGATTATC
>CAZSCZ010000190.1:0-4074 GCA_964605455.1 uncultured Spirochaetia bacterium | reverse complement strand
TTCACTCTAATTTTGATGAGATACTATTAATTTTTCCTGCCACACCTAAGGAGGAAGCAGAAAGTTTACTTGCAGATTTTATTCCATCTCTTACTGAGATAAAGGTAAAATATAAATCTGCTATTTATCCACAAGATGGTGAAAATGTTGATGTATTGTTATCAAAGTTATATACTTAGGAAGGAGGATTGGGAAATGGTTAAGGTAAAAAAGGATAAACTGCGACCAGGTATGGTGGTAGCAGAGGATATTGTAGGTAAAAATAATATAGTATTAAAGAGCGGAACAGTCTTATCTGAAAGATTTATTGCTCTTTTAAATAATGAAACTTTATTTTCTGTAAATTATATACCAGTTACAGATGAAAGCTATAATGCTGTTTTAATAAAGTTACCTGAAGAATTAAAAAAAGATATTGCGATAACTCATAAAAAAATTTCCAATAGATTGATAGAGAAATTACAGATTGAAGAAATTGATGAAGAAAGTTATAAGACAAATACCGATATGATAGACATAAGTGAAGAGATAAATATTCCTGGGAATTTAGTAGTAAATGGTGACATAATAAACTGTTCTTCTATTTATGTGGCTGGCACATTGTCAGTTTTTGGTGATATAAAGAATAGTAATATTACTGCAAAAGGTAATATACTAATTCATGGTGATATTGAGAATGATAATAAATATTTCAAAATTAATTCTTTTGGGACGGTTACTGTAAATAAAATTAAAAATGCTACTATTAATGCAGAGTCAATAAATGTTCGGTATTCTATTAAAAAATCAGAAATTATTGCTGATAAAAACATTGAAGGTCCTTCTGCTATGTATATTCAGGAGTCCAAGCTTCAAGCAGGATATAATATCTTACTTGGCTCTGTAAAACAGAAAACAACACTTATTATCTTTAGTGAGAAACAGAGTCAACTCGTAAAAAAGTTATTTGAAATAGGAAAAAGGCTGAGAGATTTTGATAAAGAAATTGAACCACTAAAACAGTCAATTAAAGTATTTCAGATTTTAAGAAATAGAGTAAATGAATTACCACCAGAAAAGAGAGCGAAATTAATCTCTAATATGAGATTAGCCCAGGCAAAACTGGCAAAAAGAAGGTTCCTTCACCACCAATTTGTTACTCTTAAGGTAGAAGCAGAAAAAATAAAATCTACCAGAGAAAAAGGACCAATTATAATTGAAAACGAGGTGGAAAAGGGAACAAAAGTTATAATTGACAATAGCTCTTTTGTTGTGCATATGAAAGATAAAGGTGTTGTATTTTATAAGAAAGGAATGATTATTATGGGAAAAAAAGATAAAGAATGGGGAAAAATATAGTATAAGAATTTATATTTTATATATTTATATAAATTAAATTTCATAGAGCGGGATGTTATATCCCGCAGGTTTCAAACATTTTTAATAATAAATTATAGAGGAAGGTTAAGGATATGGCTATGGAACACAAAAAGATAGTTTACATAATTAAATGGATTAAAAATGAAAAACCTTTTTATCAGATGGGAGAATTTGTTCCCACTGGTTTTAATAAATATATACCAGCGCCACCTGAAGTCTTTTTTCATCTTAATATAATATTTCAGGCGATCAAAAGTAAGTTCTCTTTTCAGCCACTTTCATTGCTTACAATGGGATTTGATGAAACTGAAATAGCACTAATTAACAAATTTGTAAATTCAAATTCCTTCATTATTGGATGTAAACATCTTGCTAAGCCAATTGGGAGAAAACCAGATGGTTCGCCTTATAGAGTTTTTATGGTAGATAGTGATTTTGGAAATTTAAAAGCAATTAAAAAAATAATAATTAATGAACATTTTGAAATTATGGGAATTGCAAAAACTCCTGAAGATGCACTTCGGTTTTTTCAAAAGAATTATAAGTATATTGATATTGTAATAATGGAAATCCTTCTTCCATCTAATGATGTGGGATATGAAGTTATCAAACAGATGAAACAACTTAGTCATAATTTAAAAATAATTATTGTAACTAAATCTAATAGTGAGCTTGATGTAAGAAAAGCAATTGATTTTAAAATTAATGGATATATAATAAAGCCCGTAGAAAAAGATAAATTAATCAATAACATTAAAAAGATATTAAAATAATAAAGACACTCTCCATAATATCTTTTATATTCGCTATAAATTCTATGGATTTAGATAATAAAATTTAGTGGAGGATATGTCAATGAATTACAAAATTGATGCACTGAATTTAAAAGAAGAAATCAAACAAAGAATAGAAGAATGGTTATCTGAGGAATATGATAAAGAAACAAGGAATGAGATTAAAGAATTAATTGAACGAAACGATTTAAAAGAACTTGAAGACAGATTTTTCAAGGAGTTGGAGTTTGGGACAGGTGGTTTAAGGGGTGTAATTGGGGCAGGAACAAATAGGATGAATAAATATAATGTATGGAAAGCTACTCAAGGACTGGCTAATTATTTGAAAGAAGAATTCAAAGATAAAGAGCAGATAAAAGTTGTCATTGCTTATGATTCCAGAAGAAAATCAGACGAATTTTCAAAAGAAACAGCTTTAGTATTTGCTGGGAATGGAATTTTAGCATATCTTTTTGAAACTTTAAGACCTACTCCAATGCTTTCATTTGCTGTCAGATATCTTGGAGCACAGGCAGGTGTGGTTATAACTGCAAGTCATAATCCACCTGAATATAATGGTTATAAAGTTTATTGGCAAGATGGTGGACAGATTGTGCCACCATATGACCAAAATATTATACGCGAAGTAAAAAAGATTAAAAAAGTTTCAGAAGTAAAAAGAATTTCAGAAAATGAAGCGAAAAGTAAAGGTTTGCTTAAATTTATTGGCAGAGAAATAGATGATGTATATCTTGAAAAAGTAAAATCACTTTCAATTAATCCAGAAATAATTGATGAAATTGCGGGTAAGATCAAAATTGTTTATACTCCAATTCACGGAAGTGGTAATATCCCTGTCCGAAGGTCTCTTGAAAATTATGGATTTAAAAATGTAATTGTAGTAAAAGAACAGGAATTACCTGATGGAAATTTTCCAACTGTTAAAGTTCCTAATCCAGAAGAAAACCAAGCTTTGGAAATGGGACTTAAACTTGCAAAAGAAATTGACGCGGATTTGCTTTTGGGAACAGACCCAGACTGTGATAGAATGGGAGTGGCTGTAAAAGATGGAAATGATTTTGTGTTAATTAATGGGAATCAAATTGCATCACTTTTGACATATTATATTTTATCTCAATTAAAAGAAAAAAATAAACTTCCTGAAAATGGAATGATAATCAAAACAATTGTTACAACAGATTTAATGAAAGATATTGCTGATGATTTTGGTATATATACAGAAGAGGTTTTAACTGGATTCAAATATATCGGGGAAAAGATAAAAATTCAAGAAGAGTTAAAAAGTCAAGGTAAGCCTTATAAAGAATATATCTTTGGTGGCGAAGAAAGTTATGGGACACTTGCAGGGACATTTGTAAGGGACAAAGATGCCGTAATTGCATGCTCACTCTTTGCTGAAATGGTAGCTTATCTTATGTATAATAATAAAACTGTTTTGCAATATCTTGATGAAATTTATAAAAAGTATGGATATTATGCAGAGGCATTAAAATCAATTGCAATGCAAGGGGTAGAAGGTGCTGAAAAGATAAAACATATTATGGCAAGATTCAGGAATAATCCGCCTGAAAAAATTGGTAATTGGAAAGTTATAAAAGTTGGTGATATTCAGAAATCAGAACTTCGTAATATACTTGAAAATAAAGTGGAGTGCACATACGATTTGCCAAAATCAAATGTTATTATTCTGTTTCTTGAAAATAATATAAAAATCACATTAAGACCTTCTGGCACAGAACCTAAAATAAAATTTTATTTTGCTATGGCAAGTAAAAATACAACCAATCTTGCAGAAACTAAAAAGAAAGTAAATACACAACTTCAAGAAATTATAAAAGAATTCCTGAAATTTGTTCAGAAATAAGAAATATTAATTCAAAATGAAAAGTCTAATTTTACAAGGCATTATCCAGGGACTTAC
>CAZSCZ010000189.1:0-4077 GCA_964605455.1 uncultured Spirochaetia bacterium | reverse complement strand
AAGAGGAAAAGCAGCGTTGGAATGATGAGAAATTTCATTGAATTTGATAATGTTATTATTACCATCTATAATTTCTATGCCATGCAGTTGATTCCCACCAAAAATATTATTGCTTATAATATAATTATTTTTTGCATTTTCAGAATTAATACTTATTCCATTCAATTTGTTTGAACAGATAGAATTGTTTAAAATGTAATTATTGGTTGTAGCACCAGTTATAAGAATGCCATAATTTGTATAACCTTTAATTATAAGCTCTTTTATTATTATTTTACTTGCATTGGTTACTTTTATCCCAAAGCTATCGGATGATAACCCATTTAATACAGGTAGTGAATTTGAAGCAGGTAATTTTGTTAGAACCATATATCCACTATTTTTATTAGAAGAAATCACCACATCTTCGTTGTATGTACCAGGAAAAATATAGCAAGTAGCTGAAGTTACTCCACCACTTATAACATCAACAGCTTTTTGTATAGTTTTAAAAGGAGCAGTAAATGTGCCAGAATTAGTATCATTTCCTGTATCATCATCAACATAATACGGTCCTGTTTGGCAATATAAGTTCGGTAAAGAGATACAAGATATTATGATAAGTATGAAATAAGTTATTATTAATACTTTTTTTGTCATTGTTTTATAACTTTGCCATTTAACCTTCATCATATCAACTAAAACCACACTAAAAGGATTATGATTTTTGGTTATAATTATATTTTTACCACTATTTTTTCTTTATTAAACCTAAAATGAATTTTCTTGTTTTTATTGTCAATTTTTAACTTAATTTCACCTTTTTCTCCTATATTACCTTTTAAGAAAATTTTATTTCCTTCAATTTTTAAAATTTCTGAAGTTGAATAATAAATTCTTATATTTTTGTTAAACTTTATATTATACGGTAAAATTTTTAATTGCTGTGGAAATAAATCAATATTAACATCTAAATTTTTATATCTAAATCTTACATTATAATATTCGTGGTGATAATTAAATAAACATATAAAACTGCCTTTCTTACCATTTAATAAGGAAACGATTATTTCATTTGAATCCAGATTAAATGGCAGATTTACATTCATTTTCTTTAGCCAGTCTTTAACTATATCTTTCTGGAAATCAAAATAATGAACAAAAGCAAATCCATACACAAAGATTTTGCCTTTCCCATATTTTTTTATAAAAGAAGAAACTTCTCCATTTTTATCTCTTGCAACGACATCAAAATCTTTTAAGCCTTTATAGACTTCAACTTTGCCTTCAACATAACACTCTTTTTCCTTGAAACAAATTGGTCCACTACCTTCTTTTTTTATAATTTTTAATGCTTTTAAAAATTCTTTTGGTAATTCAGGACCAATTATCAAATTTCCTCCTTTTTTTACAAAGTTAATCAATTTTTGCTGTATTCTTTCATCTACAAAATCCTTTGATAGAAAAAATAAGTTTTTAATATTCTTAATATCTTTTTCTACATCTACAAAATCAAAATGATAATTATTTAAAAGAAATAATCTTGCTATACCATCAAAAAAATATCTACTTCTAATATGTTCGATTTGAGGGATATCAGAGAACTCTCCTGACCATATTGGCTGGTAAAAAGCAAAGCTTAAAAAATTTTTTTTCTTAGTATTTTTTAAAAACTTTCCCCAGGTACTTAGGAACTGTCCAAAATCCGCAACAGTATTATAATGCGCTTTTAATTTTAGATCATTTCCTACTGGAGATTGCCAATCATGATATTTACCAAACATTCCCAGATTGTTCGGATTGTTTCCACCAGCAAACATATAACAGTTGAGTCCTTTTAAACCTGTTGCAAGTGCTGTTTTTAAGTGCGCTTCTACTATATCAGGATAAAGACGGGGTCTATCTCTCATAATTCCTGTTTGAATCTCAGCGCAGATGTTTGGATTATTTTTGTTTATCATATTAACCGCTTCTGTGGCAATAAAAACATCCTGAAAATTTTCATAATCCAGCCGTCTTAACTGATATGCTCCGCCAAAAGTAATGTTCTTCTCAAATTTATTAAAGTTTTTATAAAAAGAAGTAGTAACAGGAGAGTAAAACCCTCTCGCTCTTATGTCATAATCAAAAAATTGTGGAATATTTATTATGATTCTTAAATCTGTAACTCTTCTTAATCTGTTTTTTAAATATTTAAAGTATTCAGGGAAATAAATTTCTCTATAAAACATTCCCCAGTCATAAATTACCTTTAGATTTTTTGAATATATAGGCTGACTTATCTGAGAAAATTTTTTAAATTTTGTTCCATAATAATTATTTAATTTTTTTATTGTTTTGTATTTCTTTTTAAGATATTTTTGATAAAGTTCTGTAACAAAGTTAGAAAGGTCAGG
Organism: uncultured Spirochaetia bacterium; assembly: GCA_964605455.1. GTDB lineage: Bacteria > Spirochaetota > JAHITG01 > JAHITG01 > JAFGFC01 > CAZSCZ01. The sequence continues at coordinate 1,702 of CAZSCZ010000189.1, read as the reverse complement.
AGTTTTATTGACCCAGTGGCTCATTCCAATTTCATTACAAAGTTGCACCAAAACAATAGGTTTATTTTGATAATCCTTAACTATCTTTAAAACTTTTTCATACCATCTATCTACATATTTAAGATAATTCCTGTTAAGATAAGAAATCAAAGTTGTATGTGGCAAATTTTCTGCTCCTTTTCCTTCTGTTAAAATGTCCGGATGTTTCTTTAATAACCACTCTGGAATTCCTTCTCTTACAAGTTCAGCATTTGAGATAGGTCCTATTCTTAAAATCAACTTTAAATCTTTTTCAAAAACTTTTTCTATAAAAGTTATTAAATCCTTTTTTGGATTTGTTTTCCCTTCAAAATCAATCTCTCCTTCTTTTTGTTCATGAAAACACCATGGAACATAAGTTGAAACTGTATTTAGATTTGCTTTTCTTGCCTTTTCAAGCACAAAATCCCACTTTTCTTTTTCAATCCTAAAGTAATGAATTTCGCCAGAAAATAAGTATTTTTCCTTAAAGATGTCCTTCACTTATTGCTCCTCTTTTATAAACAATAGAAACTTCAAATAATTTTTCTGCCTTTTAGTTACTGAACTGATAATAAAATTGTAATAATTCATCTTTGCTAAAAATCTATAAAATAATATATTCTTTTATTAAATCATCAAGAAAAAAAATACTTGACATTTGAAATATATTTATTAAATTACCCAACGAAAAGTTTTTTGTCAAGTGAAAAAAATTTGTAAAAGTAAGAAATCCCACAGAGCCAGAGAGAATACAGTGATAATATAAATAATCTGTATACTCTGAGTCTTTGTGGTAAAAAATTTAATAATAGGAGGTGAAGAATAATGAAGAAAGTAGTATGTTTACTTTTCTTATATTTTCTTATTATGCCTGTAACAGTTGGATTTGGGAAGATGTATCCAAAGAATGCTGTATTTACAGAGAAGAAGCCTTTAGTGCTTTTTGATTTTGATGACCGTGCCCCTGTTAATAATATAGGGGGGATGTGGGGTGTATTTGACTTTAATCCAAGCGATAGAGATTCTTTTTGTAGAACAAGCTACAAAAAGGATAAAGACCTCCACAAAAAAGGGTACTATTTAAAAGTAACTTATGATGTAGATTCGCCACAAGCCAGTTTTAACGGATTATGGACCAAATTGAATGGTATAGATTTAAGTAAGTTCCGTGCGATTTCAATGAAAATTAAAGGTGATAAAAATAGAGGTTTTACTGACTTTTTTAAAATAGAATTAAAGGATAAAGAGAATAAAATTGAAGCTTATATTGAAGACATAACTGACCAGTGGCAGACATTTGTTATACCATTTGACGAATTTGAAGGTCCTGTAGAAGATATTAATTGGAAAAATATGAATGAATTAGTTTTTGCAGTATTTGAGGACTGGAGGTTTAAAGTCAAGGTAGGTAGATTGTATTTTGATGATATAGCATTTATACCGAAGAAAGGGGTTAAAGTAAAATTTAGTGATATAATAGGTGGCAAGAAAAAGTCTAAAGGAAAATCAAAAAAGAAGACAAGAAATAAGTAGTTGAAATAGTAGCCGGGATTTGAGTCCCGGCTGCTATTTTATATAAGGGCAAAGAAAATGAAATATATCAAGCAATATGTATCTTTTTTAATTTTTTTCATAATAATAAAATTATCCCTATTATTTAGTGAGAATAATAATATTAAAG
>CAZSCZ010000188.1:0-4109 GCA_964605455.1 uncultured Spirochaetia bacterium | reverse complement strand
TAACATCAATCCAAATTGCTCTATCTGCATATCTTACAATGAAATTACTTGTGTTTCCTCTAAATCCATTTCCATTCCCAAGGGCAATTATCTCAAGATAATTTAAATATTTTTTCTTGAATTTTTTAGTAGATAAAAGAATTTCTTCTATTTTTTTATTAAGATTCAAAAAACTCTGGGACATTGCCCATTCATAAATTGGATTATTATTTTCATATATAATTATATTGTCAGTAGCTATATAAATTTTCACATTTTTGCTAAGATGAAATGTTGTATTAGGTCTAACATAAACTTTTTTAAAAAGCCGTTGAATGCGTTTTTTTCTAACAATTTTTGTCATATTTTTATTAAAAGTAAAATTTACAGTATTTAATAATCTTTTATAAAGATATTTTACATTTTTTGTTTCTCCAATATAAATTAATGGACTAAAATCATTATTATAAATTTTATTCCATAATACAAACTCTTCACCTGTGTAATTATCACCAGCCTGTGTTATATTAAGTGGTGGTAATACAACATAATGAATTACAATATTTTTCTTATTAAGCCATTTAGATAATTCTGGCATTGTGCCTATACGAATATTACCAGCAGATGTTTTTACTATGTCAATATGTAGCCACTTATCTCCTATCTGAATTACTTTATTCAATTTCATTTTTGAACTCGCTTTATATTACCTCCAACAATAATATTGTTATAAAATTATGTGAATTTTATTTATGAGGTATTCAAAAATATCCTGGTTCAACAAAGCCATTTTCTTTACCTTCTTCAGTATATCTTAATGAGCCAAACTGTATAATCTTTATTTGAGATTTATTACCTGCAAAAGGAGTAATTATATAAATTTTCTCATTTTTAAAGTCAATATCTTTTACAATTCCAAGAGCAAGTAATTCTTTGTTTGCATCAAGCAACCCAACAACAATCCCTTTTTCACGCCCCTTTACAATATTTTTAATATTATATAAATTATGTGAATTTAAAATATTTATTTCATCAAGCGTTAATCTTCTTTCTGATACCACAAGAATACCATCAAATGCTGGAAACTTTTCTATATATATTACATTACTCTTAAGCAATTCTGGAATATAAATCTTTTCACCTGTCTTGAAATAACATCTTTCAGTTTCAAAATCTTCAAAATTTAATACAACTACATTAGAATTCTTAAAATATCTTTGAGATATAAGATTTCGCAATTTTTCTCTTTCAATCTTTGAAGTATTTGATGTTTTCTTTGAAGCTTTTAATCTAATTATTTTAGATTTTGGGAAAACAGATTTCACCAAATGTTCACATTCATCTTTTCTTTGAAGTAAAACAATTATATCAGGTTCAAATATATCAATCTTTGCAATTTTTAATGCTCTACCACCATCACCGTGAACCCATCCATTAGTGTTTATAATTGTAATGTCACTAACAGAAAGAGCTTTTTTTACAATTTTATTAAAAGATACGAGCATAGGTATAAAATGTAACGCAGGTGAAAGTGCACCAACAAATTCTATACTATAAATTTTAGCAGAATGTAAAAATAGTATTGGTTTTTCAAGCAAAGCTAAGCCAATAGTTGTAGGAGGACCTATATCTGATTGTCCTATATCTGTATCTATTACACCTACTTTTCTTCCTGATTCTATAAGTTTGTTTGCAATATATGTTGTAAAAAAAGATTTACCAGTATCCATTTCTCCCAAAATTATGATTTTGCTATCTTTTTCATTTTTAATCCTTTCTATTAATTTATCCCATTCATCTGGAATTGTCCGTGCTTCTATTTTATGGATTTTATCTTTATTATCTTCTGATAGTTCTATTTGTGAATTTTCAATTGATTCAACAGGTATGCTCTTACCAGAAGGAATAAAATCTTCTTCACCTTGATGAAATTTTTTCCCTACGGCTTCAACCACACCTTCTATAACCTTAAATTTAATATCACCTTTTAGAATATATATATCACCCTTATTTAGGGATTTTACTATTGACATCTACTTTCTCCTCATAAATAAGCATACAATAATCTTCTTCTAAATTATTTTTCATTAATTTTATAAAAGCCAATCTCATTTAAGTTTCATTTCGTGTTATGTGACCTTTTTTCACATTTTTTAATATCTCTTTGATAATAGCACTCTCTTCTTTTATAATCCCCATTGCATTAATCATCTCTTCCTTTTCTCTTATAGCAGTTTCAATTACTATAAGTTTTATACCTTTTTTATGGGCAATCTCAAAAAATCGCTGAATGTTCTCCTTTTTCAAAATTCCAGAATATCTATGTAAAGGTGGATGAAAAAATTTCTTTTCTGGAATATAATCATTTAAATGAAGTTCATACAAAAAATCAGATGGAAATTTTTCTATAATTTGTTCTGGGTTTTCTGGGATACTTAATCCGGCATCAATAACAGTGAACCAGTGCCCAATATCAAAATTTAAATATAATTCTCCACCTTTATCTCTAACTGTTTTTACAATATCAAAAAGTTCATCTGGCATAAATAAAAAATTATGAAAAACAGTTTCGTTTTCCAGATGAAGCTTAATTTCTTTAGATGAAGCAAAATCTGCAAGTTCTATAAGAGATTCTATAAGTGATTTTTTATATTTCTCAACATAAAGGGAATCTGCATGATAAAATGGAACAATTCCCGGATGAATTACAGCAGATATACATCCCAATTTGCCTGCAAAATCAAGATACTTCTTATGTAATTCTACAGCCATTTCTCTATCCTGCTGTTGAATTGCACATACAGAAGCACCAACAAATGTATAAGGCAAATGAAGTGATACTGTTATTTTATGTTTCCTTAATTCTTCTTTTATTTGGATAATCTCATCTTCAGTAAAATCAAGAAATGGATTTGGCACAGCTCCATCTAATTCAATATGGCTAAACCCTATTTCAATAGATGCATTAATATATCCACAAATATCTCTTTTAACTCTCTCTGTACACAATACCCCCACATCTTCAACACTCAATTCGCCATTATAAAATTTTTCTCTTTCTTCATCAGTTAAATAATTAAAATCAAGCAAATTTGTAAAGTTTCTACCCAATTTCAAATTCAATTCCTCCTATCCAAAATTATAATATATTTCTTTAATAAAAATAATCATCTTTTGCTTGCAGAACAGGTGCAAATCTTATTTCACAATATTTCTCATTATCTTTATAACAATTTTCACCTTCTTCATAAGCAATTCTTTTTATTACATCTCGATTCATTAAAAGTAAATAAAAAGTATCAAATGCTTTTAAAAAATGCACACAACTTTTCATAAGTTACTTCCACAACATTAACTCCTCCCCCCACAAATTTATCCCATCTCAATAAAGGATTATATATAACCAAATTAATATAAAAAGTCAATTTTTTTCTGAAAGTGGGTTGAAAAATTACCCCCATTTTTAAGGAATCCTTTTATAATAAGTTGTAAAAACAGACCTTTAGGTCTGTTAAATATATTAAATTAACACACCTAAAGGTGTGTTTCTACATTTTTTATCAATATATTACATCTTGTTAATGCATATATAAGATAAAATTTTATTTTATATAATTTTTGATATAAAACAATTATAAAAAATTTTGATATGTTGCAAATGTATAGAACTCAATCAAAAACTTGACATTTTATTTGAGATGTAATATGTTTTATTTAATAAAATTATATAAGGATAAGGAGGCTTCTATGAGAATGGCATTTAAATCTTTGTTTATTTTTTTATTCTTAATTATCTGGAATATATCTTCCTTATCAGCTGGTGAAATAATTGATACTAAATTTTCAGAGATAACTGAAACAAATAACATTGAATACAATGGGGAAGTTGTGAAACTTTCCTTTTCTGGAGTGCGACCAATTGCAGGGAATAGCACAAATGGCTGTGTGGTAGATAAAGGATACCCTGCCTTTGCTTCCAATTGGGTATGTGATCCCACAGTAATAAAAGATGGCGCAATGTATAAGATGTGGTTTCAAGGTTTTGATGGTTCATACCATCGCATAGGTTATGCATATTCTTATGATGGCATAAACTGGACCGTAGTATCAAATGAATCTGGCACAAAAGG
>CAZSCZ010000187.1:0-4184 GCA_964605455.1 uncultured Spirochaetia bacterium | reverse complement strand
ACAAGAACAAGATATAATACTTATCAGGCATTAAACTTAAAAGTTGTAGGAATTTATGAAACACCGGATCCAGTGGTGGATAGAAACCAACTGTTTGTTACATCCAAACTTGCAGATACAGACTTACAGACAGAAGGTACAGCAACAATGGTGATTTTTAAAACCCCAACAGAAAAGAACACACCTTATTTGAATAAAGTTAGAGAATTGTTGAAAAAATATAAACTTTTACATCTTACAACAATAACCTGGCAGGAGATGGGGGCTGATTATCTTACATTGAGCAAAACAAAGAAAGGCGGGTCTAATCTAATTATTTTATTCATTTTTGTTATTGTGGCTGTTGGAATAGTGAACACGATGCTGATGGCTGTGTTTGAAAGAATAAAAGAGATTGGAATGTTAAGAGCATTGGGAATGAGAGATAAATATATTGTCTGGAGTTTTATTTTTGAGTCCGCAGGGATAGGCTTTTTAGGTTCAATAATTGGACTTATTATTGGAATTGGAATAAGTGCATATTCAGTATATGTTGGTCTTGATTTTTCTTCAGCAATGAAGGATATGGATATAGGTTATAGAGTAGGAACAGTCTGGTATAATGAATGGAATCCAGAAATGATGATAACAGCAGTTATATTCGGTGTATTAATATCAATGCTTGTAAGCATAATACCGGCAAGAAAAGCAGTAAAAATGAAAATAACAGATGCCTTAAGAGTGGAGTAATTTTTATGAAATCAATTTATATTTACAAAATGGCTTTACGAAATATTGGGAGAAACAAGAGAAGAACTATTCTTTCTTTATCTGCAATTGCACTGGCTGTGATTTTTGTCTGTTTTATGAAATCATATATTATAGGCTTCACGAAAAATATAAAAAATAATATTTTTCTTTTTGAATCAGGTCATATAAAAATTTTAAATAAAGATTTTGTTAAAGAAGAAAAACTTATGCCTCTGGATTTGAATATATGGGGATATAAAGAAAGTTACAGAGAAGTTATTGATAAAATTAAAGATATTAAAGGAATTAAATACATCCTACCAAGAACAAGATTTGTCTCTATTTTGCCATTAGAAGGTAAAATAAAAACAATTATGGGAATGGCTCTTGATGCTAAACTTGAAGAGAAGATAAATCCTATAAAAGAAAAAATTGTTAAAGGCAGGCTTTTTAAGAGGTTTGCTCCTGGACAGTATGAAATGGTGGTTGGAAGGGCTTTAGCAAATGATTTAAAAGTAAAAGTTGGTGATAAGATTACTTTAATGGCAAAAACAGCAGAAGAAGGCCTTGGACATATGACATTTAAGATTGTTGGAATAGTATCTTATGGAATAGGAGAGGTGGATAAAAATTATTTTTTTATTCCATTATCAGTTGCAGCAAAATTTTTAAAAATGGAGAATGAAGTTGGGGAAATTGATATATTTTTGGATAATCCTGATGAGAGTGTTTCAATAGCAGAAAAAATGAATAATATTCTTGAAGAACAACCTGATAATCCTTACAGAGCATATTCATGGGAACACCAAAAAGATGGTCAATATTACAAGCTGATAACAATGGCTGATAGAATATATAATGTGGTTTATATTGTCTTTCTTGTGCTTGCTTCACTTGTCATTATAAACACAACAATGATGGTGATATACGAAAGATTGAAAGAAATAGGAACCATATCCTCTTTAGGTATGAGACCGTTTGCTATTGTTCGTTTATTCTTTTATGAGGCTTTGATAATAAGTATAATAGGAAGTTTTGTTGGAACTATTTTTGGCGGAATTTTAAGTTATGTGGTTTCAAAACAGGGGATTAATGTAGCAAAATTGACTGGAGGTGGGACGAGTTTTCAGGTTTCAAATATAATATATACACACTTTGGAATTGACTTGCTTATATTCTCATTTTTGTTTGGAGTTATAGTAACAGCAATTTGTGTGTTTATACCGTCTTTGCGGGCAGCAAAGATTGAACCAGTGAAAGCATTACGTAGTGAAATATAAAATTTAGTTTTTTAAATGAGTAAAATTTTGTGCCTTTAGGGTGCCTGATTTAGAAATTATAATGCTTTATTCCGAACAGACTATATTAAATTAACAGGAGGTAGCTTAAAAATGAAAAAGTATATGCTGTTTTTATTGCTTCTTTTTTTAGCAGTTAATCTTTTTGCATTGACACCAAAGGAGATATTGGATAGAGTTGACAAAAATATGGTTTACAGGACCATAAAATATGTTGGAATTATGACAATTAAAAAAGGGCGCAGAAAACCAAGAGTAAAAAAATTTAAGGCTGTAGCAAAAGGAAGAGATAAGGCTTTTATAGAATTTATCAATCCCGGTGATAGAGGGACAAAGTATCTAAAACTTGGTGATGAATTATGGGTTAAAGGAGCTTATGCAGAAAGAGCAGATAAAATATCAGGACATATGTTAAGAGAGTCTATGATGGGCTCAGATTTTTCGTATGAGGACACAATGGAGAATGAAAAACTTATTGACAAATATAATGTTAAACTCATAGGAATAGAGAAAATCAATGGGAAAGAGTGCTACAAACTTGAACTTGTTTCAAAGGTAAAAAAGATTTCATATCCCAAAAGAATTGTCTGGGTTGATAGAAATAATTTTGTGCCATTGAAGGAACAATTTTTTGCTTTGTCTGGAATGCTTTTGAAAGAAATGAATATATTAGAAATTAAAAAAATCGGTGGTAGGTTTGTGCCTGTAAAAATAAAGATGGAAAATAAACAGCGAAAAAATAGTTACACAATATTGGAAATGAAAAAAGTTGTAATTGATGCACCTCTCAGTAATTCAGTTTTTTCAAAAAGAAATCTTGAAAGATAAGAAAATATGAAAAAATTTATTTTAATTATCCTGTTAGTGCTTGCTGGTAAAACTTTATTGGCTGAAATTTTCTGGGATGGCAGATTTTATCAGCAGTCTCTCCTGTTATTTAAGCAGGATACAAAATATATTGGATTAACAGTGCTTGATTTAAAACTTGATACAAGACCAACTGATATTTTACGAATAAGAAGTGAAATGGAATATGCTTTATTAAATCAAAGTAGTTCATTTTTTATTGATTACAGTTCTGACGGAGTTACTGTAAATTCTTTAAATGCAATCATTATGCCAGGAAATTTCAAATTTGCTATTGGACGATTCCTTCCAAATTGGGGAAAAGGAAAAATTTTTAGACCACTTGATATTTTTAGACCACAAACATATTTTTTAAATATGCTATGTTTTCAGGGAGTAGATGGATTTTCTGTAAAATACTATTTGTCAAATTTATCTTCTGTTCAATTTATTGCTATCCCATCATTTGATGTGAGAAACCTTATGCCGCATATAAACCACTCATTTACAAATACCATAAATCATACTCTGGCAGGACTCAATTTAGAGATACATATTGCTACCGTTGACAATAATATCATTTTTGTTAAAGATACCTCTGCGGGCAACAATATTGCAGGACTGGCTTTTAAGGGTGATGCCATAATTGGAATATGGGGCGAGTTTTTTTACAGCTTTGATAATAAAATTAAATCAGATAATTTTAGAGGCACGTTTGGTGCTGATTACTCATTTGCAAAATATTTTTTTATGTCCCTTGAATACTTTTACGATGAAAGTGGTATGAAAGATTACAATGATTACATTGACTTAATGCGAATACCTCGTATGACTTTTGGAAAAGAGTATATTATGTTTGATTTTAATGTGCTAACTTATGAAGAATTAAATTATGGTATAACATATTTAGGGAACCTTATTGACAAAAGTTTTATACTATTTCCATACTTCAGATACGAAATAATAGAGAATGGAATATTAGGAATAAGTCTGTATCATTTTAATGGAAAATCCAATAGAGAGTTTGCTTCTGATAAATATGGGAATTATATTTTTAACACTTATCTGAATATCAGACTCTGATGTAAGTTTGAGTCGATACTCCTTGCGATGCCAACAATAAAATTTGACTTCATAAATTATTATACTATACTTATAGTATTATATGGATAATAAAAAAGATAAAATTAAAAATCCAAATAAGAATGTGAAACTTGCAAAATATAAGAATAGAAGTATTGTTCCATCTGACCCGATAAAACGATATATTCAAGAAGTTAATGGTTACCCTATTCTGACAAAGGAAGAAGA
>CAZSCZ010000186.1:0-4197 GCA_964605455.1 uncultured Spirochaetia bacterium | reverse complement strand
ATGAATAAAATTTTGTGGTATTTTGAAATGGAGGTAATTTAAAAATGACAATATCTTAATTGTTTATATGCTTTAAATTATAATTTCCGAACAGTCTATTTTATATTTACCAGGTATTGACAAAATTAAATATGGCATTAAATAATATCTACCTACTTCAAGTTAAAAAGGAGAAAGAAATATGGATATTATAGAGAAAAAGGTATCACAAGACTTTGAGAAAGCAAGGTTTAAGGCATATATTAATAAAATTCTCTCAAAAATAAAAAAAGATAGGAATGAACTTCTTTCATTTGAAATTGTGAAACAATATCTAATACCTTATAATCAAAGTTATAAGGGAATGCAAAGTATTCCTATTGAAAATATAATTGGGAGTGAAGGGAGATACAGGGATTTTGATAAAAATTTCCTTCCCATTCAAACAAGCACCAGAACGAGGTGGGAAAATATTGACAAAGCTCATTATAAAGATATTGAATTACCTCCAATACAAGTATATAAAATTGGAGATCTATATTTTGTAAAAGATGGAAATCATAGAGTCTCAGTTGCGCGTGAAAAGGGAATGAAATATATTGATGCAGAAGTTATTGAACTTAAAACAAAAATACCATTGAAAAAGAATATGGATTATAATGAAATTATCTTAAAATGGGAACAGATGAAATTTTATGAACAAACCAAATTAAAAGAGATTATTCATAATGCAGAAATTATACTTACCAAACCTGGCAGATATGATATTTTACTTGAACAGATTAAAGTTCATCATTATCTATTAAATATCCTTTCTGAAAAGGAAGTAAAATGGGAAGAAGCAGTGAAAAGCTGGTATAATACTGTATATATGCCAGTTATTAATACTATAAGAAAATTAAAAATTATGAAACATTTTCCCAATAATACAGAGACAGACCTATATATATGGCTTATAAATCACTGGAATTATCTTAAAGAAAATTATGACCCTAATATTGATACCCATTCAGCTGTATTAGATTTTAAAAAACATTACAAGCAATATATTCTGGATAAATTAAAATCAAAAATTACTAAATAAGAATAAAAATTGAAAAATCATAAGATACTGCCGATAAATAAAGCGATGTTTCAAAAAATTATATTTATATTTATTTTTATTTTATTTTTTGTTATTAATGGATTTTCACAATCACAAGAGGATAAGATTTTTAAAATAGGAATAGACTATTTTAATGCACATAAATATCAGTTTGCTAAACGATATTTGGATAGATACATTTTTTTATTTCCCGAAGGCAAAAATAGTATTAAGTGCTATGAGATTTTAATAAAAATTTCGCTTATAAATAAAAATTACTTAAAAGCAATAAAATATTTAAACACCGTAATAAAATTATTCCCATCTGAAATAAATATTCCTTCTTATTACAATAAAATTGCCGATGTTTATTTTCAAACAGGGAAATATGAAAAATCACTTCAATACTATAACTATGTTATAATAAAATTTCCAAATACACCAGAAGCAGAATATGCACAATTTAAAATTGACCAAATCTCTCTTTTAACTTCCAGTATAAATAATGAAGATGATTAAGTATAATAAAATAAAATGCTATTTATCTCTTTTGGTGTTTATTATATCAATACCCTTAAATCTACTTTCTAATATAAAGGAACCTAAGCCTCCTGAAGAACCAAATATTACTGAAACTAAATCAACTAATATTGAAATCAAATCTACAAAAAAAACAGGGAAAAAAGAAATTTCTTCTGAGCTTTTTGCATATAATGTAACTATAATATTTGAAGACAAAACAATTTTAAGCGGAATTATCTCATTTCCGAAAGATTCTATAAAAGTTACACATAAGAAAAAAGGATTTATATTCAGGAAAACTATAAAGTGGGATGATGTTAAAAATTTAAGAATTGTGGAATGGAAAGCTTTTGCTAAAAATGGGAGCACAAATAGGAATTTAATTCTTTATTATTTTTATCCATACAAATGGAAAATTACTACAAAAGCAGGTAAAATCTACGAATATAAAGGAAAAATTCCATATTTGCATAAATTAATTTTAACAAATGAAGATGGGAGCACTGATATTTACAGCTATTTTGTTGATTACTGGAAAATAACAGGGAAAAAATCTGGTTACTGGAAAAATGCAAAGAGCGTTGATTTTTACTATCCATTCAAACATCCTAATAAAAAAGTTTTTAAAATTATAAACTTTAAATAAAAGGGAAATGGAAAAATTTTATAAAATCTTCAAAACAAGATGGGGATTTGCAGGGGTTATTTTTAATAGGAATTCAATCATTAAATTTATATTACCAATGGAACATAAAAATAAAATAATATCACAAATAGAAGGCAAAAATTTTTCAGGACATTTGGATTGGCTAATAAGCTTTTGTCAAGACATAAAAAAATTTTTCAAAGGTGAAAAGGTAGATTTTATAAAATACAAACTGGATTTAAGTGTATATACTGAAAACGAAAAAAAAGTGCTTAAAAATTTAAGAAAAATAAAATATGGCAAAACAATTACTTACAAAGAGCTTGCGGAAAAAGTTGGAATAAAAAATGGTGCAAGATTTATTGGAAATGTAATGGCAAAAAATAGATTTCCTCTTATAATTCCCTGTCACAGAGTAATCAAATCTAATGGAGAAATTGGGAATTTTGGATATGGAAAAAAATATAAAGAAAATCTACTTGCTTTAGAAAAAGAATCAAAATATTGACATTTGAAAATAATATGAGTAAATTAAAGCAAAATTTATAAAGGGGTAAATTTCTGATGAATGAGAATAAAAGAGCAACAGAAATACAGGTAGAATTAAACGAATCTATTGCAGAAGGTGTTTACTCAAATCTTGTAATAGTTTCACATTCTGATGCAGAATTTATATTTGATTTTGCCAGATTTCTGCCAGGTAAACCTAAGGCAAAGGTTCACTCAAGGGTTATAATGAATCCTAAAAATGCAAAATTATTTCTTAATGCATTGGCTGATAATATTAAGAAATATGAATCACGATTTGGTAAAATCAAGGTAGATGTAACAGAGAAGCCAAAGATTGAAATAAGACCTGAAAGTGAAGACACAGTTAATTAATAAACTTATTAAATTTTGCTGTTCATTTCTAAGTATGACTGAATAAAAATATCAATTTCTCCATCCATAACAGCATTACCATTTCCTGTTTCAGTCCCAGTTCTATGATCTTTCACCAAAACATAAGGTTGAAAAACATAGGAGCGAATCTGACTTCCCCACTCAATTTTCTTTTTAGCTTTTTCTCTTGCAAGTTTTTCATCTTCCATTTTCTTTTTATAATACTCATATAATCTTGCGCGTAAAAGTTTCATAGCAGTTATTCTATTCTGATATTGGGACCGTTCATTCTGGCATTGAACAACAATCCCTGTAGGTAGATGAGTAATTCTAACAGCTGAATCAGTAACATTCACATGTTGGCCACCTGGACCTGATGCTCTATAAGTTTCTATTTTTAGATCTTTCTCTTGGATATCTACCTCTATATCATCCTCTATTGCTGGAACAACATCCACTGATGCAAATGAAGTATGCCTTCGTCTATTAGCATCAAAAGGAGAAATTCGCACAAGACGATGTATCCCTATTTCTGACTTTAAAAGACCGTAAGCGTATTTGCCTTTTATTAATATAGTAGCACTTCTTATTCCAACCTCATCTCCCGGCTGAAATTCTATAATTTTCCAATTAAATCCTTTACCTTCAGCCCATCTTGTATACATACGAAAAAGCATTGATGCCCAATCACAGGCTTCTGTCCCACCCGCACCAGAATGTATCGTAAGATATGCGTCCCGTTCATCACTTTCCTCTTGAAATAAAAGTAATGTTAAAAGTTCATTATATCTCTTTTCTATCTGGTCTATACTTCCTTCTATTTCACTTAAAATAGATTCATCATTCTCTTCAAGCGCAATTTTTATTATCTCATCTGTATCATATATAAAATCTCTTAATTTTTTCCACTCTAATATCTTTTCTTTAAACGAATTATACTCCTTTATCTTTTTCTGTGCATCAGGCTGTTGCCAAAATTCAGGTCTACTTATCTCAATCTCTTTCTCTTTTATCTGCTTCAACTTTTTATCTAATTCAAAGATACCTCCATTTTTCTTCAAATCTTTCTTTAATTGACACAAAT
>CAZSCZ010000185.1:0-4201 GCA_964605455.1 uncultured Spirochaetia bacterium | reverse complement strand
CTCAGAGTCTATATTTGCTAAAAATCTTCAAAAGCTGGAGAATCTATTTATAGAAGAGAAAGATATTATTAGTTCTTTAAGGAAAATAAATGTTGAAAATTCTAAATATTTTACTTTTCTATTTAAAATTAAGAGGAAAAGATTAAATTATTTTCTTAAAAAGAAGAAGATTGCTATTATAGATAATGTAAGAAAAAATTTAAAGATTATGGATAAGATTCTCACGCAGATGGATAAAAGTCTCCAAGAAATAAGTGAAAAAGAGAAAGCGAAGATAAATTTTACATATAATCGTATAAAAATAATAAATCTTTTAATATTGCTTTTTTTAATATTTCTTTCTATATTTGCAGGGGTAATTCATTCCAAGAAGATAAGCAGTTCCTTATTAAACTCTGTTGAAGTAGTACAAAAGGTGGCACATAAGGACTTAACTGCGCAGATAGATTTAAGAAATGTTCCAAATGATGAGGTTGGTCTTCTTATAAATTCTATAAATTTATTAATTGTAAATTTAAAAAACATAACCAATGTATTAACAGAAGTTATAACAGGGCTTACAGGAAGTATTGAGCGATTATCATCCTCTGCGGAAGTTATATCCGAAGGTGCTACCAAACAGGCATCAGCAATAGAAGAAACTTCTACAGCTATGGAACAACTTTCTGCTTCAATCCATAAAGTTTCAAATAATGCATCAGAAGTAAAAAATATAACTGAAATTACTACAAAAGAAGCCATAGAAAGTGGTGAGTCAGTAAAAAAGATGGTAATTGGAATGAATGCCATCTCTGAGCGAGCAGAAAAGATTGTTGAAATTATAGATGTTATAGAAGAAATTGCTGAACAAACAAATCTTTTAGCCTTAAACGCTGCAATTGAAGCTGCAAGAGCAGGGGAACACGGTAAAGGCTTTGCTGTTGTAGCCCGGGAAATTCGTAAACTTGCTGAGAAAAGTGCTATGTCAACAAAAGATATTGCAAAGTTAATTAAAGATAGTGTAGAAGTTATAAGAGAAGGTGATAGACTTTCTCAAAAAGCTGGAGCAGCAATTGAAAGTATTTTAGAACGTATTAAAAAAATAAATTCTTTAGTTCAGGCGATAAGTATAGCTACAGCAGATCAGGCAAGAGGGAGCGAAGAAATTGTAAAATCAATTGAAAATATAAATCAAATCACACAATGGAATGCTTCTGCTGCTGAAGATTTGGTGGATACTATAAACCAACTTAAACGACAATCTGATAATTTGCAGGCTCTTATATCTGAATTTAAAATGAAAAAAAGAGAAACAATATTGCCATCAGGCAATCAATTAAAATTGCCAGAAAAGATTAATAATTTCTAATTCTGGAGGTATTTGAGAATGAAAAAACAATATTTGTTAACGCCTGGTCCAACACCTGTCCCAGAACCTGTTCTTTCAAAAGCTGCAGAACCATTAATACACCACAGAACACAGCAATTTTCTCAAATTTTTACAGAGGTTTCTAAAGATTTAAAATATCTATTTCAAACAGAAAATGATGTGTTTATATTTGCCTCATCAGGGACAGGCGCTATGGAAGCAGCGGTAGTCAACATTATGGAAAAAGGTGAAAAGGCTATTGTTGTAAGAGGTGGTAAATTTGGTAAAAGATGGGGTGAAATATGTAAAGCTTATGGAATAGATTTTGTCCCTATTGACATTGAGTGGGGTGATGCTGTTACAGTTGAACATATTGAAAAAGCATTAAAAGAGAATCCTGATGCTAAAGCAGTGTTTACTACATTATGTGAAACTTCTACTGGTGTAACT
The DNA here is from genome assembly GCA_964605455.1 of uncultured Spirochaetia bacterium. Lineage (GTDB taxonomy): Bacteria > Spirochaetota > JAHITG01 > JAHITG01 > JAFGFC01 > CAZSCZ01. Next base: position 2,403 of record CAZSCZ010000185.1, on the reverse strand, counting down.
TATGATATTAAATCTATAGGTGAGTATTTAAAAGATAAGCCTCAAATACTTGTTGTTGATGCTATCTCAGCTCTTGGTGCAGAAGAATTCTATCAGGATAAATGGAATGTTGATGTTGTTGTAAGTGGCTCACAAAAGGGAATTATGCTTCCACCTGGCTTGGGTTTCTTAAGTGTCTCACATAAAGTATGGGATATAATAGAAAAAAATAATACCTCTAAATATTATTGGGATTTAAAAGCAATGAAAAAAAGCCTTGAAAAAGCCACTACTCCATTTACTCCTGCTATTTCATTTATAACTCAACTTAATGTTTCACTTCAGCTTATAAAAAAAGAAGGATTGGAAAATATATTTAAAAGACATAGACTCCTTGCAGATGCAACACGCGCAGCAGTAAAAGCTTTGGGTTTAGAATTGTTTTCAAAAAGAAATCACTCAAATGTATGCACCTCAATAAAAATGCCAGAAGGAATTGATTCAAAGCAATTTACAAAAAAGTTAAGAGATGAATATGGTGTAACAATTGCATCTGGTCAGGGCCCTGTGCAGAATAAGATTATAAGAATTGCGCATCTTGGATATATGGAAAAATTTGATGTAATAATAGGTATATCCGCATTAGAAATAGGATTAAATCAATTTGGATATAAAGTTGAGCTTGGTAAAGGTGTAGCAGCAGCTGAAAAAATTCTGTTTGAACTTTAATAATCTCTAAAATTTATTTTTTGGAGGTATTAAATGAAAGTATTAATTTGTGACCCAATTGCAGAAGATGGTATAAATATGTTGAGAAATAACAGATTTGAAGTCGATATTAAAACCGGAATGGAAAAAGAAGAACTAAAAAATACTATAAAAAATTATGATGCAATTGTTGTTAGAAGTGCGACCAAAGTTACAAGCGATGTAATAGAATGTGCTGAAAATTTAAAATTAATTGTGCGTGGCGGAGTTGGAATTGATAATATAGATGTAAATGCTGCAAAAGAAAAGAATATTACTGTGCTTAATACACCAACTGCTTCTACTGTATCTGTCGCAGAACATACATTTGCATTATTATTATCACTTGTAAGAAGCATTTCATTAGCAGATAAAGGATTAAAAGAAGGAAAATGGGAAAAGAAAAAATTTAAAGGAACAGAATTGTATAACAAAACCTTAGGGCTTATTGGAACAGGAAGAATAGGCTTGGCAGTTGCAAAAAGAGCTATTGGATTTGAAATGAAAGTAATTGGCTATGACCCATATCTTGACCCTAATATTATGGTTGACAATGGAATTAATCCTGTAGATAATCTTGATGAACTTCTCTTAAAAGCAGATATTATTTCTTTACATATTCCACTTACAGAAGATACAAAACATTTGATTAATGCTGAAAAAATTCAGAAAATGAAGGATGGTGCTATTTTAATAAATTGTGCTCGTGGCGGAGTTGTGGATGAGAAAGCACTTTATCAGGCTTTAATATCTGGAAAACTTGCAGGGGCAGCGCTGGATGTGTTTGAACAAGAACCTCCTGAAAATTCGCCGCTACTAAAATTAGATAATGTTATTCTAACACCTCATATAGGTGCAGCAACTAAAGAAGCTCAAAAAAGAGTAGGTATAGAATCCGCAAAAACAATTATTCAATTCTTTGAAAAAAAATAATGTAAGAAATATATATGCATATCTTATATGGTGTTTTGAAAATAGTAGAATGAGATACTATCCAGAACCAGTTTATATATTTTCCGAGAGTATTCGGTATTTTGAGTGGAAAAAACACAAAATTTTACGGCCTTCAGAGCCGTAATTTTGACATTAATTATAATTCCCGAACAACCTATTTTCTAATTAGGAGGTGAAAATTATGGGCAGAAATATGTTTACCCAAATTATAATATTTATTTCAACAATTCTGTTGATATTAATGTTCTTTTTCCCAAATGTAAGAACAGTAAAAAAAATGATTTTTAACAGAGTAGATGTAATAACACTTTTGCTTGTTATAGGATTATATCTAAAAGACCTATTCAAATCAAATCAATAAAGTTATGTAGAGAACAGCTTTAGGTGGTTCCCTACCACCTATTATAAATGTATTTTCATCTAATGCAACTGAATATATCTCTATCATTATCCCTTTTTCTGTTTTACATTTTATATCTTAAACTCTTAACACATCTTTTAATTCATTAAAAAATATTTCTATCTTCCTCCTGTATTTATATGTCTTATCTTATATATATCTCGTTTGCTCATTTTTTACTTATCAAAATGTAAAAACACATCCTTAGATGTGTTATATTAACAGGGCCAAAGCCCTGTTTTTACAATAATTTTATAGTTGTTTTTACATCAAAAATTATATGAAATAAAATTTTATCTTATATGTGCATTAACAATATGTAA
>CAZSCZ010000184.1:0-4208 GCA_964605455.1 uncultured Spirochaetia bacterium | reverse complement strand
ATGTATTTGTCAAGCCTTAAGCTACCAGTAACAATCAAATCCAAGTCACCATCACCATCTATATCTCCAAGCGCTATGGAACTATATCCAACTCCTGTGCCCCAGTTTGTTATTGGTCCTGTAAAATTTCCTTTCCCATCATTTATGTATTTGTCAAGCCTTAAGCTACCAGTAACAATCAAATCCAAGTGGCTATCACCATTAATATCGCCAAGCGCTATGGAACCATATCCAACTCCTGTGCCAAAAGATGTGCCTGTAAAATTGCCTGTCCCATCATTTATGTATTTGTCAAGCCTACTGCCAGTGGCTGGGCTGATGCCCGTAACAATCAAATCCAAGTGGTTATCACCATTAATATCGCCAAGCGCTATGGAACTATAATAAACCCCTGTGCCAATATTTGTTGGTCCCGAAAAATTTGCGCACAAACTGTTAAATATCAGAACAATGCTGAAAACCAAGAATACAATAAATATTACACTTTTTTTCATTTTCTTCGCTCCTACTTTCTTTCTTAAAATAAAAGTGTTCGGAAATTATAAAAACATTGCCATTCCTAAATTACTGAACACTCTCTAATTTAAACTCATTCTTGATATATCTCTATAATGTTTTTTCTATAATCTTAGCTTTGCTTAAATTTATCTCCCCTACTCCAAGCTTATAAGCATATCCAAGATATTTTATATCACGAGGTGTTTTGTTAAAAAGTCTTTTAGCAGCATATACATCAGCTAAAAGCTGATCTGTAGAAATTATCACCATATTTTTCTTTTTAACATACTCTAACTTACCACCTGCTGGACCATTTTTTACCATTATCCTTGTAGCATCTATAACAGTTAAAACAGGTTTCATTATACTTGCGTAATCAGCAATTGCATTATGCAAATCAAAATGCCAATTACCTCTTCTGTCACCTGTTGTGCCCATCCAATTTTTTAAAGCCATTGTAAGCACAGCAGAAGAGTGAACTTTAGCAACAGGAATATTTATAACTTTATCAGCTTCAAGAATGTATTTACAAACAAGCGATTCTTTTAAGTATCTGCCTTTATGTATTTTTACTTTTTGATATAGCTTTTTGGATACTTTATTCACATATACCACTTTTGCGCCTGCCTCCTCTGCAGATTTTTTAATACCACTGATTTTGTAACTTTTATATGGATTGGTACACGTCCGGTCAAATACAATAATTTCACCTGCTTTTGCCTCTCTACATAGTCTAATCATTGCAGATACAATTTCTGGATTTGTATTAGCAGCCATTTCAACTGGTCTATTCCATGCAATGTTGGGTTTTATAACAACTTTATCACCTTTTTTGATAAATTTTCCAATTCCACCAAGTAAATCAATTGCTAATTTTAAACTTTGTTCATAATTTTCTCCTTTAATAGATACAAGTTCTGATGCAGGTTCTGCTATTAATTTTTTTAATATTATAACAGGATTAACAAACGAAGATATTAAAATTGTTCCACTTATTTGAAAAAATTTTTTAACAAAATCTCGTCTATTCATAAAATTTTCTCAGAAAAAGATTCTTCTTTTGAATATTTTCTTTAAATTCTTTAATTTTTCAGTTGCAGCATTTTCACCTAATTTTATAAATTTCTTAAATTTAGAAAAATCATACCAATCACCTTTTGTAAATTGTGGTGCAATTATAATATCAGAAGCAAGAATCTGAAGGTCTTTTAAAGCAGAATTTGTTATCCCATCAGCATACATTATTAATTCAATACCATTTTTAAATTTAAGGGAAAGTTTTTTTCGTTTAACAATTCCTACATCTACAGATATAACTTTACTGGCACCGAGTTTCCGTGCCGCTGGTGCAGGCACTTTATCTATCCACCCACCATCTACAAAAAAATAGTTTCCAAATTTTATGGGAGCAAAAATACCTGGAATTGCACTGCTAGCCATAACTGCTTTTATAAGTGGACCTCGCGTAATTATTATTTCCTTCTGAGATTTTAAATCAAGTGCTACAGCAGCAAACTTTAAAGGTAATTCTTCTATATTTATATCAGGAATAAATAATTTAAATACCTTTTCAATTTTTTCTGAGCTTATCACATATTGGGATTTAAACATCTTTTCATAAAGTAGAAATCTTTTAATTAAATTTTTAAATCTCCGAATAATATTTTTTCTTTTTATTCTTTTATTAGCATTAACAATTAACTTAAAACTTATTTCCTCAAATTCTTCTGAATTCAAAACTTTAAAAAGTTTTTTTATCAATTCATCAATATTTTTATAATTCTGTAAAGCATAAGCTGCACCAATCACAGCTCCCATACTTGTTCCAACAACAATATCAGGTTTAAAGCTATATTGTTCAAATACTTTAAGCACACCAAGATGAGCAATTCCTCTGGCTGCTCCTCCACCCAATGCAAGCCCAATTTTCTTTTTCTTAATTAAAAACATATCTTTACTCCTTATGAGATTTTATCCATCTATCAATTCCATCGGCAGCTTTTCTACCCATTTCCATTGCAAGAATCACAGTTGCAGCGCCTGTAACAATATCACCACCAGCAAAAACTCCCGAAATGGATGTCATCATATTTTCATCAACAATTATTGTGCCTTTTTCAGAGATTTTTAAATCGGGAAAACTTTTAGGTATAAGAGGATTGGGTTTTTGACCTATTGCAACTATTGCTGTTCGCGTTTCAATTATAAATTCAGAATTGGGTATTGGCACAGGCATTCGCCTTCCGCTTGCATCAGCTTCACCTAACTTCATTTTAATACATTTTGTTTTTTCAACCCATCCATTTTCATCTCCAATAAATTCAACAGGCAAAGTAAGAAAATAAAATTCAATACCTTCTTCTTTTGCGTGAAGTATCTCTTCATCTCGTGCTGGCATCTCTTTCTCAGTTCTTCTATAAATTAAAATTACTTTCTCAGCACCAAGACGTTTTGCTACTCGAGTAGCATCCATTGCTACATTTCCACCCCCAACAACAATTACAGGTGATGTTACTTTTATAGGTGTATCAGATTCGCTTGGAAATTTATATGATAACATAAGATTATTTCTTGTCAAAAACTCATTTGCAGAATAAATTCCATTAAGATTCTCACCAGGGATATTCATAAAAGATGGCAAACCTGCGCCAGTAGCAATAAAAATGGATTTAAATCCATCGTTCCACAAATCTTGTAATGTAAGTGATTTTCCAATAAGAACATTTGTTATTATTTTCACACCCATCTGTTTTATATAATTAATTTCTGCCTCAACTACTTCTCTTGGTAACCTAAACTCAGGTATTCCATATCTTAAGACACCACCCGGTAAATGAAGAGATTCAAAGATTGTAACAGAATACCCTTTTTTCGCAAGTTCAGCCGCACAAGTTAAACCTGCTGGTCCAGACCCTACTATTGCTATCTTTATATTATTTGGTTTTATTACTGGAATTTCTGTTTTAGCTTTTTCTTTTTCATAATCAGCAACAAACCGCTCAAGTTTTCCAATTGCAATAGCTTCACCTTGCTTTCCAATAGGACAAAACATTTCACATTGTGTTTCCTGTGGGCAGACCCGCCCGCATATTCCAGGAAGAGAATTTGTTTCCTTTATTTTATGAGCAGCTTCTATAAACTTCTTTTCTTTTATAAGATGAATAAATCCTGGTATATCAACTTGGACAGGACATCCAGCAACACAATTTCCACATTCAAGACATCGTGATGCTTCAAGCACCGCTTCTTCCTCTGTATACCCAAGGCAAACTTCTCTAAAATTTTTTATTCTTTCAAAAGGCTCTTGCTCTTTAATCTTTACTCTTTTAAGTTCCATTAAAAACTTTTCTCTCCAAATCTTTAAATTGATTATTTCTATGAATAAGTTCATCAAAATTCACAAGGTGCGCATCAAACTCAGGACCATCTACACAAGCAAATTTAGTTTCTCCACCAACTTCAACTCTGCAGGCACCACACATCCCTGTTGCATCAACCATTATTGGATTAAGGCTTACTATTGTCGTTATATTATATTTTTTTGTAAGCTCTGCTATTGCTTTCATCATAATAACAGGTCCAATTGCAATCACCCTATCAATGTTCTCAGAATCAAGTATTCGTTTGAGCGGCTCAATTACAAGTCCTTTCTCGCCATAAGACCCATCATCAGTTGTTATAAAAATTTTATCTGAAAATTCTTTTATTTC
>CAZSCZ010000183.1:0-4234 GCA_964605455.1 uncultured Spirochaetia bacterium | reverse complement strand
ATTTTATTTCATATAATTTTTGATATAAAAACAATTATAAAATATTTTTTCAACATTCTTTAAAAAGGCTTGACTTTTTAACAATATATGCCTATATTAGCATATATGAGATGCTGTTATGCGAGTAAAAGTTATGAAGTTGTTTGTTAAAAAATATAAAATTTTAGGTTGTCTTATCAGGCTAAGAATTTTAAATATACTTTTGAGACATGACAGCGGATTATATGTTTGTGAAATTATAGACATATTAGATGAAAAGCAATATAATATATCTAAGCATCTTAATTTGATGAAAATGGTTGGCTTGGTTATTGAAGAAAAACGAGGGAAAATGGTATTATATAAACCAAATTATATAAGAGAAAATAAAGATTTATTTTCCAGTGTTTTAATTATTGCAGATACCAACAAGGAAGATTTTGAAAAAGATTCTAAAAAGATTGAAAAAATAGTAAAATTGAGAAGCAGCAGAAAATGTTTTAAAGATAATAATTAATTTTTTTAACAGTTTGTATGCTTAAATGGGCATATAGCCATATAAATTCAGGAGATGTTAAAATGTTCAAAGAGATTTTATTTACAGGACACTTTTGGAAAAGTATTTACAGAGCAATTAAGAATTCTGAAAAAAGATTTCCTGTCAAGATTAGTGAATTGATTATATTTATATTAAATAATATTGTAAAGAAAAATTTATTAGGAGGTATAAAGATATGTTTTTAAAATTGAGCAACCATTTAAAAAAATTTCTTTTATTATATTCTATTTTAGTGATTGGCATTGGTTGGGTTTTAGGGCTACAGTTCGCTGATGTTGCAAGAACAAATAAAAAAATATTTAGCCATATAATAACTGTTATTGTATTTTTGATGATCTATCCTATGATGATAAATTTAAATTTGGAGAAAATTTTAAAAATTTTTAAAAAGCCAAAACCAATGGTATTAAGTTTAATATACAATTTTATAATATCTCCAGTATTATCATTTTTGTTAATTGCTTTATTTATTCATAATAAATTATTAGCATTAGGATTTCTACTTGTAATGATTATTCCTGGCTCATCAATGAGTTTAGGATATACAGGATTAGCAGGTGGTGATATGGAAGTTGCAACCATATCACTGGGAATTAATTTTTTATTAATACCTATTATGTTACCTCTATGGTTAAAGGCATTAGGGAGCACATATAATGTTCCTGTGCCTTTAGCATTACTTTTAAAAACAATTTTAATAGTATTGATAATACCGATGTTTGTAGGGGATATAACAAGACGAAGTATTTTAAAGAAATATAGGAGAGAAAAATTTTTAGATTTAAAACCATTATTTGGTTGTATAACAATGGTTATGATGTTGCTAATTGTAATGCTTATTTTCTTTTTAAAAGCGCCTATTCTTTTGAAAAAGTGGCAGATTATGATTAAGCTGGCAATTGTAAATACGATATTTTTAATAATTATGTTAGCAATAATAACAATAATAGATAAGGTATTTAAGCTATCGTATGAAGAGCATATGGGGATAACATTTTTAAGTTCAGGAAAAAATAATGGGACAGCAATAGCAATAGCAACATTAGGGTTCTCCCCATTGGTTGCAATACCTGCTGCAGTTCTTCCAATTTTTCAAGTAATTTTTCTGATTCTTTACTTAAAAATGGAAAATGTAATAAAAAATTTTTTTAAGAATGGAGTGACAAGATGAAAAATTTAAAGTTTATCATTGTGTTAATGTTAATTTTTCTGGCAGTTAATTTAAATGCAAGCACCTATCCAACTGCTGGAAGAATCTGGAACTATAATATTATAACTGCATCAATATTCAGAAATATTGGGATAATAACAATTCCAGGTTTTAAGTATGAATACTTAAAATATATGAATGATAAAAAAGTTAAGAGTAAAGGCTTACTGGTTTATGAATTCTTTATTGGTCCCTATTACATTATTCATCTTGGAAAAATTAAAGTTATGGTTCCGGTTGTATATCATTATATGGGATTTCCAGACACTCCAAAAACTTCGGAGTTTTCTTATAATTATAATGTAGATATTTTCCCTTCTTTCTCATACAGGATAAGCAAATCTCTGTTTCAATGGAGAATATTTTTTCACAACACTTTTTATTCTTCATTTTACAAATATATACCACCTGTATATGAAGGCAAGTCGGGGTATTCATTACTTCTTAAATTACGATCAAGATATAGTTACTGGATTTCAAAAAAATTTGCTTTATCAGTTGGTGATGAAATATTATACGGAGTTATTGAAAACAAAGAAGTGCCATCAAAAACCGGCCCTGGATTTACAGAGAATGGAATTGATGGAAACAGAGTTATGGGAGGATGCATTATAAAAATATTTGAAAATTTTACTATTTTACCATACTGTCTGTATGAAACAACTTATGCAAAAAACAAAATCACATCTAAAAAAGAACTAAAATCAGAATCATTATATTTGTCTTTGTTCGTAAAATATAATTTTAAATTATAAGGAGGTGTATAATTATGTCAGAAAAATTACCTGAAATGTATGCAAAATGGCATGGAATTGACAGGACGAAGATACCGTGGTATCCTGCCATTGATGAGGAGAGATGTATTGGATGTAAATTATGCTTTGTAACTTGTGGACGCGAGGTATTTGATTTTGATCTGGAAAAAAACAAAGCAATTGTTGTGCGGAAATATCAATGTATGGTTGGGTGTACAACATGTGCGGCTATTTGCCCGGCAGGAGCTATAAGTTTTCCTGATAAAGAAGTTGTGCATAAAATAGAACGGGAAGAACAAATTCTTGCAAAAATTCAAAAGAAGGCACTTAAAAAGAAAGTAAAAATGGATTTGGAGAACATCCGAAAAGAAGTTATTGATACTTTATCCAGCATACGAGCTTCAGTGAGTTATGAGCTGGCTGGTAATATTATAAAATCAGAAGTAATAGAAAAAATTTATAATGAAATTAAAAATTGCCCAATTGATATTGTGGAATTAAAAATTGAAACCCCCTCATTACGCGGTGTTTGGGAACAAAAAGCACCGTCACACACTACTTTTAAAGTTGTTTCAACAGAAATGGAAGATATATCCAAATGTGAGAAAAAAATTGATGAAATCATAGAAAAGAGTGGAGTTGTGTTGGTAAGTAAAAATTAAAATAAATTTCAAGCTTGCCATAAGAAAAATATGAAGTATTTTTACTGATAATGAATAATGAAATTATTATTGCAAAAAATTTAACTAAAAAATATGGAACACTATTAGCAGTGAAAAATATTTCTTTTAAAATTCGAAAAGGAGATTTTTTTGGATTTCTTGGACCAAATGGTGCCGGAAAAACCACTACTGTAAAAATGCTTACCGGGTTGACTTCAATTTCAGCAGGAAAGGTGAAAATTTTTAATAAAGATATAATAAAAGATGCAAAATTTATAAAAAAAAGAATCGGTGTTGTTGAAGATATTTCTAATTTATTCCCTGATTTAACTGTTTATGACAATCTTTTATTTATGGCAAAGGCATTTGGTGTAAATTACCATACAATTAGGGAAGAGATAATGAATTATCTTGAAATGTTTAATCTATCAAACAAGATAAAATTTAAATTTCTTAGCCTCTCACGAGGACAGAAACGAATTGTTTCAATAGTATCTTCCTTAATACATTCTCCGGAAATTCTTTTTTTAGATGAACCCACTCTTGGCCTTGATATAAATGTCAGGAATAAAGTTCATCAACTATTATTGCAACTTAATAAGCAGAAAAATATAACCATTTTTTTGACAAGTCATTACTTTGAAGAAGTAGAAAAACTTTGTAATAGAATTTCAGTTATTAATAAAGGTAGTCTTATATTTGATGGAAATATAAATAAACTTAAGACATTATTTCCAGGTGATAAAGTTGTATCCATAGAATTAACAAAGCCTATCAATGAGGCAAAAGTTTCTAAATATTTTGCTCATTTTAAAATAAAGAAAAATAAACTATCTATTACAGGAGATGATGTGACAGTTATATTAAGAAAAATAGATAAATTTGTGAAAGATAATAAATTAAAAATAAAAGAGATTAACACAGAGGGAAATAAACTTGAAGATTTATTTTTGAGGTTGCTAAAACAAGATGAAAGATGAAATAAGTAATATAATAGTTATTACTTTAAAAGATTTAAAGGCTTACTATTTTAAACCAGCAACAATCTCCTGGGGAATTCTATTTCCTA
>CAZSCZ010000182.1:0-4242 GCA_964605455.1 uncultured Spirochaetia bacterium | reverse complement strand
CACCCTGCACATAGCACCAGTTTAATTGGTTGGTTCTGATTGTCAAGGTGCATAAAAATATCTTGACAGAAAATGTTGTTTATCTATAATTGTCATATGATGTTTGGGACCCTTGATAAAATTATAGACTATTACATTGGTTTATTTGGGATTGAGGAAAAAAGAGCTAAAATACTTAAGACACTTAAAACTAATGCCTTAAGTTTTGATGAAGGAATCTTAAAAAATATTATATTTTTAAAAAACTTTATATTGAAAGAGGCTTTATTAAACAAGACACAAGAATCAATGGTCTATTTTTACAGAAAATTTTTTCCTGTTTTTCTTGAATACTTAGAAAAAAAATTTACCAGTTTTCCTACAAACGAACTTGAGGATATAATACATGACTTTATTACTTCAATCTTTCAAGGAAAATACATTGAAAAATACAGACCCGAAAAATCAACCCTTAAATTTTATTTAATTAAGAGAATTAATTGGTTTGTATTGAAGAAGATACGTGAAAATAAATATGAATGTATAGAAAACAATAAGTTTGATTTCATTGAAATAACACAGGATTCTGAGGATCCAATTAATAAAATCCTGGCAGAAGAAACAAAGAATACTATTTTTAAAGCATTAGATTTTCTATCCACTGAAGATAAATTTGTCTTGGCATACAGATTTCCAATAATAAAGGAATATCTCGAAGTCAAAATACCCGATGATTACAAAGTAAACAGAAAAAGAATTCAAGCAGCAAAAGACAGGTATTTTTTTGCATACCTTTATGTTGAGAATGGTTTACCCAGTATAAAGGATCCACCAGCCAATGAATGTAAGAATCTTGAAGAATTTATTTTGTATTATATTACACCTAAATCCAACAGAATACAATATTCTGCTGAGTATATAAGAAGAATATGGAAAGTTAAAACTGGAAAAGATATTTCTGTAAAAATAATAAGAGATGTTGCGAAAAAAATATACAGAAGGAGTTGCAAAAAATAGAAAAGAACATATCTTTCAAGGAAAACTGTATGAGGAAAACACACTTGGATTGGATTGATATTATAAAAATACACGAAGGGGGTAAAATACCTCCTGAAAAAGAAAAGCATTTCTTCAGGTGCATACAGTGCCAGAAAAAATTGGAAGTTTTACGCTTGTGGGAAGAAGATATTATAGAAAAAATAAGAAATAAAAAAATAAGAAATATAGAAGGAGCTATCTTAATAGACCCTTCATACTTGTGTAATCTAATTAAAGGTGAATACATTCAAGGATATGAGGTAAGAGGTAATATTGGGTTTAATAAAATGAGAACAAAAAAAGAGTACTCACATAGTATAAAGACTAAAAATTTATTTGTTGACATTCAAAAAATTAAAGATTTTATAGAGATTAAAGAATTAAACGACAAGAAATTTACTGTGTTAATATACGATTTATCCTCCAAAGCTCTCCATAAAATAAAGAGAAACATAACTCATACAAAATTTAAATGGAATTTTAAAGAAATACTAATAGTAATCACAACATGAGTGTAAAAAAATTTCTAAATAAAGAAGCAAATTATTTTACAGCAAGGTATTCTCCTGAAAGGATTTTTAAGATTTTGTGGAATGAATACAATGAGTCATTTTTAAAAATGGCTCCAGAAGAAATAAAAAAATTTTCCCAGTTATTGATGAATTTATACAAACAAACAGGCTATGATAAGTTTGAATTTTTTTCATTTCTATTAGAATTGTCCTATTTAGAAACAAAAAATCTTCATGAATTTAATACTCTTGCTACAAAAGTATACAAAAAAACTAAAAACAGTAGAGTGCCACCTGAAATTTTATTACCTTTATATTTCAAGATTCTTTTAAACAAAATAAAATTAAAACATACAACGGAGTTTGATGAACTTCTTAGTCGTATGAAAAGAATAGAATACAGATTTTATGGGCATAAAGGCTTAGAATCCATTATCTTGAAAATTAGAGCTGCAACCTTTGGAATACTTAAAAAAGAATGCGAAAAAATTATTAAAAATGGTGAGAATTTAATATCAAAATATTCGTTTAAGCCATCATTACTGGTCCAATTTTATTTTGCAGCAGGGGATTATTATAGAATTAGCGGTGATGAAAAGGCCATACCTTACTTGGCTAAAGCTATAACATATGCAAAGAAAGGGAACCTTTTTGAATGGATTTCTGCTCCCTTAAGTCTGATGTCACACATATTTCTTATTAAAGGGGATTTAGAAAAAGCCCTGTTATTTATTGACCTTGGCATAAAACAGTTAAAATTGGCGAGGCCCCCTCTGTGGAAGAGAAATCTTGTTGCCAATTACCAAACTAAGGCTGTTATTCTAAGAAGAATGGACAGATTAAGGGAGGCTCTTAATTTAGTAAACGCAGCCCTTAAAATACAAACCCGTGAAGATATATTACCATATCTTTACCATATCAAGGGTAATATATATTTTGATATAGAGAAATTTAAAATTGCTATAAGGTATTTTGAAAAGGCATTGAAGTATAAGTCTTTCTTTAAGGAATCAGAAATTTTTAATTTATATCATTCACTAACTTATGCATATATTTTAGGAAATGATAAAAGAAACGCTGAAAAATACCTCAAGTTTTTACAAAGTTTAGTAGATAAACCAAAGAAATCTTTGTATAGATTTCTTGAAGGATTGTTTTATTATACTTTTAGCGAGAAATTAAAGGCCATAAATATTTTTGAAGAAATAGTTAAAGAAAATAAAGAAATCAAAAATTTATTTGAGGTAGATTTTATATTTGAATCAACACTTTTGTTAGCAAATCATTATCTTGAAGAAAATAAAAAATGGGAATTGAATGATATTTTTAAAAAGTTAGAAATCTTTAGCCGTAGTTATCATATTTCTCTTGGCTTGATAAACGAATATAAAAATATAAAAATAAGATACTATATGAAGAAAAAAGACATAAAAGAAGCGATTAATGTTCTAAATCCTCATGCTTACAGGTTTAATGATAAAAATGGAATATTTGTTTGTTATTTCTTTGATGAAAATAATATTTATATTTGGACAGATAAAACATCCGATAAAGTGATAAAAATTAAATTTAAAAACATAGCATCATTCGTTAAACAAAAGTACTTCAGTGGAACGCTTTATCACAAAAACAATCTTAAGAAATTATACAAAATTCTATGGAAACCTTTATTGCCAATAATTAAGAATGAAAGTCATGTGTTAATAAATCCATCAGATGTTTTATATGCTGTTCCCTTTCATTTGTTAAATGATGGGAAAAAATATGTGTTTGAGGATTTTAAAATAGCCTTTACATCTGGACCTTTACATAGACGAATAACCTATGCAAAGAAATTTGATTCGCTTTTGGGGTTTGGGCTAACCAAATTCCCGGATAAAGAACTCAATTTTGTAGAATCTGAGTTAAGGTCAATTTCAAAGTTTTTTAGTAGAAGCAAATATTTTATAAATGATGATGCTAAGATGAATAACATTTTGTCTCTATCAAAGTTCTATAGTATCATTCATTTTGCAACACACCATTATTCTCCCCATGACACTGAACTTAACAATGTGTTATATGCTATTGGAAATAAGAAATATGTAGCTCCTCTTGAAGGGAAACATATAAAAAATATGAATCTTTTGAAAAGGCCATTAGTGGTTCTTTCAAGTTGTTATTCTGGTTGGGCAAGTGAATACATGTGTAAAGAGGCATTGGACATAATAAGGAGTTTTATCAAGGCAGGTGCAATAGGTGTCATAATAAACCAGTATCTCAGTTATGATAAATATACAATGAAATTTATGGAAATTTTTTACCAAAATTTGGCACGCACAGGGGATGTTCTTTTATCTTTACAAAAAACTTATTATTCTATGTGTTATACCTACGAAATTGATGACCCAACCCTATGGGGAGGATTTGTATATTTTGTAAGTTGAGATTTGGGTAACGTTTGGGCTGTTTTATCCATATATATAGATGAACAAAAAAAGGAGTTAACTATGTTTAAAAAGGAATATGAGAGATTCTACATAGTTTTGTTTCTTAAGTCAGGGGGTTATTTAACAGAAAGCGAATATTACCTTGATGAGTTTATGAGCGGCCTTGGTAGCCATAAGAAGATGATAGAGCCATTTTGATTGAGGTAGGCCATATGGAAAGAGGCTTTGAATATGTCAATACCTACGAAGAACATAAAGAGCCTCCTTTTTTAGGGGTTAAAAGA
>CAZSCZ010000181.1:0-4345 GCA_964605455.1 uncultured Spirochaetia bacterium | reverse complement strand
AACCTCTTCTCTATAGGTATTCATGCGGATACCGGGATTCGAACCCGGGCAAGTGATAAGCTATTAATTATAAATGAGAAAAGAAATATCTCAAAAGCTATTTAAAAGTTTTAATTCGAAAGGTGTGGATGTCAACTTAAGATCTCCCTAAGAGATGAATTAACGGAAGAAAATATATCACAAAAAATGCTTAAATTAACAAACACGAAGATGCTACTAAAAGATATTTATATTGAAAGCAGGATTAGAAGAAAGAAATCTATGAGCATAAAAATTTTTCCAGGTAGCATAATATTCTCAAGTCGAAAGGATATTTATATTGTAGAGTGTATAATTGTTTTCGTTTTAGGATTTGCATATTTAATCAGTGCTTTTTTATCTCCATGGAGGACTGAAATTTTTTATCTTCTGGTTATAGTAGGATTAATTTTGATGTTGACTGCATTTATATTGTTAATATTTATGTTAAAAAAAAGCAAGATCTAATTTTTTTGAATATTTTTTCAGTTATAGGGTATTGTTTTATAAAAGACATGAAGCGGGGGAGAGCTACCGTTACCTTCAGCGGCTCAGACCAATCACTTTCAAAACCGTAAAGATCCCTAGCTTGTACTTTAACATAATATGTGCCCTTCTTGTCCCATCTACTGTACCCCCAGGGCGGATGATTCCAAGGACCTGGGCCATAGCCATCATCCCAATCCCACCTATAATAAATTTTATCATCAGGTCCATCTGGATCGATTGAAGAGGTTTCATATTTGAATGTTGTATGTGGGATTACCCTCTGAGGACCTGTAGGTCTACTAGGTTTTGTTGGTGGTTGATTATTCTCTGGATATACCATAGGTCCCATATACTCATATGGATACTCAGAAGGATCTCTTATCAATCTGTCATGTATATCTTCAAACTCAAAATAAAAAAAATAATAGGGATTGGCTTTTAGCGAAGTGGTGTATCTATATGTTGCTTCAGTACTATAATCACCTCCTATATATTTCATATCATATGTTTTACAGCCCCCATGACTAGTGCATATATAAACAGTACTTTTTTTTGGAGGGGCACCTTTCAAGTCCCTATATTTGACTTCATAAGTAAAATTTGTAAATTCAACTGCGCGTTCTGGTGATACCTTGCCCCCATACAAACTTGGCAAAACATAAACAACGATTTCAAATGGTTCCGACCAATTACTTTCATCATTATGAATATCTTTAGCTTTGACTTTTACATAATAAGTTCCTGCAGTAGCCCACTTATGCTCAGCTTCTACATTGATACCTGAATCATAAGGGCCCAACCAATCACTACATGTATCATCACCCCAATCAAATTTATACCATATTTGATTACCTTCATAATCAGATGTATTTGTAGTGTACTTCCCAATATAATTTTCAGGAAGGTATACTGGTCCTGAAGGTTTGTTAGGCGTATATGGTGGGGCATTCACTAACTCAAACTTGATCAATCCAGTTCTAGATTCCATATTTGAATTAATCGTAAATTCTCCAGTATAATTACCCAAATCTAAACCTGAAGTATTAATAATAACTTTCGTAGGAATAACTTCTCCATCACTAGAACTACTTGAGGGGGTTATTTCCATCCAAGGTACATTTTCATCTATTGTCCAAGTTAAAGTATCAATACCTCCATTCCATATATTAAAAGTCCAATTTATTTCCATATCTCTTAATATCTTTTGAAAAACATGGTTTGGAGGATCAGGATCGATTCTAAAAAGAGGGGAAGATGGTGTTCCTTGATCTATACCAATTGAATATGATTTGCCATTAGCTTTTATCCACCCACTTGCAACATCAATAAAAACGGCAGTACTAGAACATACTACTTCAATACCTGCAATAAAAGTAACAGTATCCCCTGCCTGTAAATATATGGGGGGAGTTGAAACAACAGAAGATTCATCCCATGTCCAGGTATAGGGTATAACAATGTCACTCCCATGGAAAATCTCTCTATTATACTGATAAATATGTGTCCCTCCAGACTGGTTATCAGCTATTGTAAAAAATATATAAACAAATCCAAAGGCTGCAGAAGCCCCAATGTTAACTGGGCTACCAAAAAAACTTGCGCTACCCCACGAGTTATAGTTAAATGTAAATATGTAGTAATTACTTTCATCACAAACCCAACTTTCATTATTCCAAACATCCTGCCAAGTTGTAATTGATCCAAAAGGTGGATATGCTGCCGTAACTGCCTTTGCAAAAACATCATACAAACTACCCTGCTCGTATCCAGCATCTGAATAAAGACCTGCCCCTGCCTTCCGATGTGTATGATCCCACAAATCCCATGGAGGATATAAAGTATCGTACAGAACACAACCAATAGGAATTTTACGGTTATACATTCTAATTATATTTTTGTTTGATATTCTTAGAATATTATCAAAATCTGCCTCAAGTACCCCGTCTTCTATTTGAGTAGTTTTATCAGATATTCTATTTTTTTTCTCCCGTCCGCTGTTGCACATACATATGTGTTTCTACTTTATCAGATGAAAATTTCTCTGTAAAATTTTTATTTGAATTAAAAGTATCTTTTATGTAAATAGCAGCACTAAAATGTGAACATAGTAATAACCCTGTTACAAAAACAATCATACTAATTCTATTTTTTTCTATTATAATTCTCCCCCCTATAACAACAATCTTAAAACGACTAAAGCTTTATAAACTATTCGAGAAACTGAATCATAGTAAGACTTTGCTATTATTCCACCTTTATTTTTATAACTCCATTGTTTCTCTATAAAAAATACTAATAAATTCAAAATCAAAATTTGAGATAAAGATAATGATAAAATCATCTATGATAACGCAACCTATGAATTAGGAACAGATATAAGTAGTAGAAATATATTTACACACTAAATAAAAAATAATATCCCCCTTATTATATAAATAATCTCTGATTTTAATATAATTAATATAAAAAAATCTATCTATAAAACATTGATTTTTTCTCTTTACAATTCTATGCGGATACCGGGATTCGAACCCGGGCAAGTGGCTTGGGAAGCCACTATCATAACCACTAGATCATATCCGCAAGCTATATGTTCATAGCAGAACAACATGATATCGATATTCTATTTTTCAAATTTACCTCATGAAATCAAATAACCTTAAGAAATAGTAAAAACAGAAAAAACCTTTAAAGTTTATATCAACTAATATTTTATAATAGTAGAAACCTTACCTGATTTTGCAAATTTGTAAAATGGCTGGTTATTACTGAAAAATCAAATATTCTTTATAAAGAACTTTCTCTACAAAAACTATTTAAAGAAAGACATAATTGTTCTTTATAAAGAAAGTGATAAAATGTTTATAGAAAATATTTTAGGATCTACTAGTAAAATTAAGATATTGAGATTATTCTTTGAATATCCAAATAGAACATTTTTAACAAGAGAAATTTTTGAAGATACAAAGGTGGGAGTGGGTTATGGTTTAAAATGCATGAAACTCTTACTTTTGTCAGATTTAATAAAGATGAAAAAAGTTGGTAACCAAAAAAGATATTCTCTTAATAAAGAACATAAATTCTATCCCATATTAAATGAAATATTTAGCAATGAAAGAAAAAATTATCCAAACATATCATTTTTTCATAGAGGGATAATAGCAGAGATAATAGAAAAACTACATAATGAGACCGTTATACTATTTGGCTCTATCGCCGCAGGAACCGCCACTCCACAAAGCGATATAGATATATTGATCATTACCGAGAGAGAGCATGAAGTCAGAGAAAAGATAAAAATAATAGAAAAAAAAAGTAGTGTCAGCATACAAGGTATAATATTGTCTAGAGAAAAACTCAGAGAGAATATTGAAAAAAAAACTAGAATAATAAAGAATATAGCAAAAGAAAAAATATTCCTCACTGGAGACAAAAGAATATTAGAGGAAATCGAGAATGTATGATAAACAGGTTAAAAAATTAATAGAAAGAGGAAAAATAAAGATAATAGATCTTCCATCCAAAAGAAGAGAAATGAGAGAAAATCAGATTCTTCTTCTCAGAGACGATTGGATAAACCTAAAATTGCTCTTGGAGAAAGACCGGATTAGAGGAACATATATTCATGCATTCAACGCCCTTGAAAGAATCATAGATATCATCCTGATAGAAAATGGCTATCAAGCAAAGGATAGATATGCTAGAAGAATTTTGGTAAGAGAAATTTTAGGAGAGGAATTCCTTGAAGAATATGACAAATTATTTGATAAAAGAAAAGATAGCATGTATGATGTTTACGGTGTATTATCAGAGGATGATGTCAGGGAAATCATAGATA
>CAZSCZ010000180.1:0-4354 GCA_964605455.1 uncultured Spirochaetia bacterium | reverse complement strand
GATGAGTTTGTTGAGTTGGCGTTTGGTTCGCGTTTAATCTCTTACTTAATCGCAAATAAAACACTATTGTCTTTGTGGTAAAAAGTGAAATTTATTTTTCCTTTTTTGCCTTTTTAGCTTCTGTATTTAACTTTTCTAGAATAGTATTTTTGCCATTAATTTCATCTATCATATATTGAGCGTCATCGTGTAAATCACCATTAGGGAAATCATTTATAAGATGATGAAGTAGTTCCAATGCAGTTTCCTTTTTATTTAACATTTCTGAATAAATGAAGGCCTGCATAAATACAGCATTATAATCATCAGAGCCATTTTTGTAATACTTTTCAATTTGTTTATAATATTTTATTGCTTCATACGGTTTATTATCTGTTTGACTTTTTTCTGCTAATTCCTTCAATTTCTCTAATGGTAATATATCTTCTAATAGTTCCGGATATTTTTTGACATGATATTTATTTTCAAGCTGCTTTGTAACAAGCTCAAATCTTTTCTGTCCCAACTTCCTTTGCAATCCTGATTTCAAATTATCTTTTATTTCAGAGAATTCCCTGTATCCAGAAGGAGTATATTCTTTAACTTTCACAAATACATAATTTCCGTCTTTATTTTGGAATATCTCTGAGAATTTGCCTTCTTGTGTTTTAAATATATTTTCGTTATAGCTTTTATCCTGACCGTGATTTGAAATAGGACCATCTTTATAAACTATGCCTAAGTCGCCTTTTCTCTTTTTATTAAGCGAGTATTTTTCCACCAATTTATCTAATTCTTCATCTGTTTTTGTTTTTAATGCTAGATTCCTAACTTTTTTAGCGGTCTTTCTATCTTTCAGGACAAATTCACGGACTTTTGCCTGTTCTCTGATTTTATACTTACTATCTTTTTCTTCCTCATAATACTTTCTTAATGTATCATCAGTAATATTAAGAGAGTCCACAATCAGTTTTTTATAGCATTCTCGCAACATACTTAATCTTTTAATTTGCTCTAATTTCTTTTTTGTTTCAGGGTCATTTTCATAATTGTTCTTTTCTGCTTCATGATAATAGAGAACTGGTTTTACTTTTCTATTGATAAAGTCAATGACTCGTTCTCTTTTATCTTTTAAGCGGTCAATTTGATAAGAAGGCATCCCTTTTAAGTCAGTATAATAATCACCAATACTTATGTTTAATTCATCAATATCACTTGAAACCAGTAAATTCTCATTATGATAATTACTGGAATCCGTGCTGGTTATATCTAATTCTTGTAATAGGCTAGTATCTATAATAGTATTATATTTTTTAGTCAGGTAATTATAGACACTGTTCAGAATGGTTTCTCTTTTTTTAGGCTCTAATTTTACCTTGATTTTGTTTTTTACTTCTTTGAGTTCCTTTGGTCTTGCAGGTGTTCTTTTTATTAGTTTGAATATATGATAATTTTCTTTATCCAGGATAGGTCCGTAAATACTATCAATTTTTGCAGAGAATATCATTTTATTTAATTCCTTTGCTGTACCAATTCCAGGTACTATTCCCTCATCGTATATTTTTTTAATCCTACCTCCTTTACTTTTAGAAAATTTATTTGTAGAATATTGCTCTACGACTTTCTTAAAATCCTCTCCCTGTTTCAGTTTTTCCAAAGCTTCTTCTGCTTTTCTTTTTTCACTTGTCTGAATATGTAATATTTCTGCTGTTGGTTTTTCTATAAATTCGTCTTTATGTTCTGAGTAGTATTTTTCTATATCACTGTCAGAAACCTTTGCCTTATTTTCAATTTCCTTTTCATAGTATGCTTGTTGTAATGCCTGTTTTTTTTGTTTATTAAACTGTTCTAATACATTTTCATCGTTATCCAATCTAATCTTTTTTGCTTCCATGTAAAACAATTCTTCAGTTACCATATTATCCAAAAATTTCTTTTTTGCTTCCACAGATTGAAATTGCTTCTTATACATAGGTGGAATTTGCTCAATTCTATCCTCTAACTGTTTTTTAGTTATTTTGCCACCATCAAATTCCGCTAATACAGCCGAAGTATCTATTACTTCTGATTGCTTGCCTCTTCCTATATTCTTGACTTGACAACTAATAATGAATAGAGAAAAAATAACAAAGGAAGACAAGTAAATAAGAAACCATTTTTTCTTCAAAGAGAACATAAATCCCTCCTTTTAATACTTTTAATAAATTTATGAAATTACATTTATTTATAGTATGAATTTATAATATAATCCTATACTTTTTCCAAAGTGTGCTAAAACTTTTAAATTGATAATTCTATGTCAAGAATTTTGTTTGAAATCAATAATAACCCAAAAAATTTACTTTATAAATCTGTTCGAGGAGTTTTTTGTAAAGTAAAATTCCCATCAATATTTCAAAAAGGATCATTTACTCATTATGCATTACTAAAACACATCATAAAATTTTGTGGTTATTCTTGTTTGCATAATTCAGGAAATATATTTGACATCAAATTTTGTGCTTTTGATATAAGGCGACAGTTGTAAAAATTTCAAATATCTGTCCGTGTAAGTGCTATAACTTACAGATATAAAACATCTTACAGAATTGCATTACTGTAAGTGAGTGGGGCTTGGTATGCCTGAAAGAAGCCAGGTGATAATTTCCTGAAGGATTAACAGAATTTATAATGAGATTCAATAAATTACCTGCCTATCGCATTGAAATATATAGAAATATGACTCCTCAACAGCGAATAGAAGAAGCGATTAAATTGAGTGATATTACTTATGAAATTATGAAAGAGGGTATTCGCCACCAAAATCCTGAAGCAGATGAACAAACTATCCAAAAACTCGCATTTGAAAGAATGCAGATATGTCGCAAAAAAGGATTTTAATTGATATTATAATTTACTAGCAAAGTTTCCTTCAAATAAGGAAATAATCTCTAAATAGTTTCCTGATATTAAGGAAAACCACAAATTTCACAGATTAGCACAAATTTAATAATATTTTTTCTGTGCAATCTGTGTAAATCAGTGAAATCTGTGGTTAAAAAAAGAAAAATTTACATAGAATTTACTATCTTGTATAATTAATATGAAGGATGTCCTAAAACGAATTATAAAAGAGTTTCACCTAAATTGGGTGCCAAAGTTTATCCCAAGAGAATTAACAGTCCCATTTGATACTAACAAGATTATAACCATTATCGGTCCTCGTCGTGCCGGGAAATCTTATTTCCTTTTTCAATTGATTGATAAAATTCATAGTTCCGGCATTACTAAAGAAAATTTTATATACATAAATTTTGAAGATGAGCGACTCACATTCCAGAATAATCTTGATACTATCTTTGAAGCGTATCAAGAATTATATCCTCAAATAACTTTATCAAATTGCTATTTCTTTTTTGATGAGATACAGAATTTTTCTAATTGGGAAAAATTTATACGGCGAACTTACGACAGTATCTCAAAAAATATATTTCTGACAGGCTCAAACGCAAAACTTCTATCCAAAGAAATCGCAACTTCATTAAGAGGACGGTCTTTAACTTTTCACATTTTACCATTATCTTTTAAAGAATATTTGAAATTTAAGGGATTAAACGGTGAGGATATTTATTCCATTAAAAATCGTTCAATATTGGAAAATGAACTTGATAAATTTTTATTATGGGGCTCTTTTCCTGAAGTTATAAATTTTGATGAACATCTTAAACTCCTTACCTTGCAGGAATATTTTAATTCAGTTGTGTATCGCGATATAGCAGAAAGATACAATATATCAGCATTACATATTTTGAAGTATGTATTAAAAAGAATAACTGCATCTTATACAAAGGAATTCTCTGTAAATAAGATTTTTAATGACTTAAAGTCAAGGGGTTATGCGATTAGTAAGGATAATATTTATCAGATAGTTGGACATATATTTGACAGTTATTATTCTATAATTATTGAGAAATTTAATCCCTCAGTGCTAAAAAGGGAAATCAGCAATAAGAAATCCTATCTTATAGATAACGGTTTTGCCACTGCAATTCTTTATGAATTAACTGAGAATCGTGGTAAATTATTAGAGAATGCGGTTGTTTGTGAATGTTATAAGCGTTATATCAATCAGGGATATTCAATATTTTATTTTAAGAACAATGGTGAATGTGATATCCTTTTATATTATAGGCAGAACATAGTCGCCTCATTTCAGGTTACTGATGTTTTGAACCGTAATAATTTTGAGCGTGAACTTAATGGACTTTCATTGGTTTATGGAAGATTTAAATCAGAGAAAAACTATATAATAGCACGAAGTTTTGAAAATAATATAGAAAATTCTCTTCCCGAATATGTGATGCCTGTAAAGGCATTGGAGTTCTTTTTAGGAAAA
>CAZSCZ010000179.1:0-4376 GCA_964605455.1 uncultured Spirochaetia bacterium | reverse complement strand
CCAATAGATAAATAACTCCACGGATACAATTATTAACTCCAACAAAAATCGAGATAAGAACAATTCTTACACTTACCACTATAATCAACCCTTGGAGGTTTATCCTGTTCTACAATTCGTTTTAATTCATCAATGAAAGATAAAAGATCCTGTTCAGACTGCTCATTCAAATCTACTTTAATTACTTTCTTTTCTCTTGGAATTCTAACTTCACCTGTTGCACTAATGCTATTTTGTTTCATATTATACAAATAGAAAAGAAGTTGCATTTTACTTGTTTTTATAAATTTACTGCTTTTTTTTACTTCCACTAAAAGCAATTCATTATTTTTAGTTCTAATGAAATCAATTTTTCCACCAATAGTAAGCACTTCTTTTTTATCCCTCTTATAAGATTCATCGGAAATCAATCTGCCTATCTTAAGAAATTCATTATATTGATTTCCTACAATCTGTCTCGATAAAAACCAAGCTTGTCTGGGACAAAAAATATAAGCTTCAATAAGTGAACCGGTGATCGTATATTTTTTATTCATAGTTTTTACAAAAAAGTAAAATTACTTTCTTTATAAGTTAATATGCCCCATTCATAGCTATATATTTCATTAACATTATGCAGAAATAAAAAACCATATTTTTCTTCACAGTTTCCTGATTTAATTAGTTTATTATAATTCTCAGATTTTATCATAACAGAAAAAACGAATTTAGATATAATGCCTTGTATTATAATTTGCTGTTTTTTGCTCGAAAAAAAATCATTATCTTTATTTTCTATAATACCACAATATATTTCCCAAACTTTTTGTCCGGAAACTTTCTCATCAACAAGGGCATTATTCTCTTCCAAAAATTCAATTTCTTCTTGAGAGAAATTTTTCTCATTACTTTCTGGTATTTCGATGGGAATATGTATTGGAACAAAAATTGTTATTGTAACTCCTTCTATTAGTGTAAAATCCTTGTTTACACTTGAAAAATTAAGATTTTTTAATTGTTTCAAATAATCTTTTATGTTTATATAATCTGTAGACTTATTTATTTCATTTTTGTGATTCATAACAATTTTATATAATTCATCAAAATTTTTTGATTCTAATATCTCTTTATGTTTGTTAAAATCATTTAAGAGTTTATATCTATAATCTTTACCATAAATTGTACCTGCTTTATCAAGATTAAAAAGAAAAAGCTTACAATTTTCTTTATTTACATTTCTGTTTATTCTTCCTGCCAACTGTTCATCTGAATCAACAAGTGAAATATCTTTGAATCCAATATCCATATCAATATCAATACCTGCTTCCACAACTTGAGTGGTAATCAGTAAGATATTTTTCTTTGAATAATTTGCAGATTTTAATTTTGCTATTATCTCTTTTCTTCTTGGTTCCAATATTGTTCCTGACAATAAAAAGACCTCATCAAAAAAGTTGTTTTTTTGACTATTATTTTTTACTAATTGGGCAAATTCTCCTGCAGTTTTATTATAAATAAATTCAATTATAGTGTGAACTCTCCCATATATATTTTTATATTCTTCCGATTCTTTAAGTATCCTATTCCATAACTTCTCTAAATATTCTTTCCTATCTTTATTTTCCCAATCCAATAATTCATAATTAAATGTCACTCTATTTTTAAAATTGGGATTCTTAAAATATTTGTCTTTGTTTTTTACCAGAGAAACAAATTCATTATTTCTTTCTATTTTTTCAAAAGGTAGAAGTAAATTGTCGATTTTGGGCAAGGTTGCAGACATTAAAATGAATTTTATGTTAAAAACTTCTGAGTAATTTGCTATAAAATAAACAATCTTATCCCATTCTTTTGGAGAATATGCCTGCAACTCATCTATGATAATAATAGAATTAGCAAGCCTATGTAGTAAATAGTTTGAAGATTTTCTATTTGATTTTAAAATATCAAAAAATTTAATATGAGAAATTAAAGATATAGGATAATTCATAAATAAATAATCAATAACAACTTTACTTTCAAAACCATAATTATCATCTTCTTTATTTATCAGTCCTGATTTAGAATGTATTTGAACAATTTCACTCTCAGTAAGTCCAAGTGTTTCTTTTAAAGATTGGTATGTCTGGGTAATAAGTGTGATAAAAGGAAACACATAAAAAACTTTGTTTACTTCGTGTTTTCCTGTATCAACATCATTTTTTAACAATTCTGATAAAACAAGCATTGAAAGATTTGTTTTACCACTCCCTGTAGGTGCTTCTATATAAAATATGTTTTTATCAAAATTATTTCCCAAATTTCTTATCACCTCTGTTGCAATACTTTGACGCAATTTATTTAAATTTGTGTTGCTTTGGTCTTTTGGGAATTTTATTTTATAAGTGTCAAGTTCATTATAAATTTTGCTATTGTATCCTTTTGTTATTTTTATGTTAGTAACAATTTTCTTTTTTAAGTTATTATCCAAAATTCCAAAATTATCGTCAAGTTGTTCCCAATTATTCATAAAATGAGTCGTTGCATAATAATCAGCGGCTGTTAACAAAGAATATAAAAGTTTTACTAACAAAAAAAGTGTGAATTCATTTTTAATTGTTTCATTAATGTTTTCTAATATAATATTAGTATTTGAAATAACATAATCATCTATCAATTTTATAAAGTCTTTCTCATTATCAAAACATAAAAAATTTGTAATAAATTTTTTAAGATCATCTGCATTTTCTTTATATTTTTCTACTTCATCAATCCTATCAATATAAGGTGAATGATGCATCAGTATTGGATAGGAAAATGCCAATGTAATAACATCTATAAAAATTTCATCTTCTTTAGAAATATTTTTAAAGAGCAATTCGCTATACAAAACATAAATATAAGCACTAATAAGCGAGTGAGAGGATGAGAGTTTGTGATCAATGTCTTTAATATTATCATTTTTCATTTTTTCTTTTTGAAACTTTGGATTAACTTTCCCAAAATCGTGAATTGCTATTGATTTAACAAAAATATCAGCAATCTTTTCTTGTAAATTTTCTTTAGAAGTCAGATTTTTTATTAGGTTAAATATTATACTTTCGAGGTTATTTTTTTTTATTAATGTAAAGAAATATTCCTGAACCAGAAGTGTATGTTCTATTAAAGTTTCTTTTATTTTTTCATCTTTTGATAAGTGAGCAAAATATTTTGAGTGATTTTTAATAATATATTGTAGTTCCTCTTTTTTAAAAGCGAAATCTTTCAATCTCATTATTACTTTTTTAATATAGAAATACTACTTTCTTTTGATTTTTAATTTTATATAGATTTTCTGAATTTATATTTGCATTTTTTTTTAATTTAGCATTTGTATATACAAAGTCTGTAATATCGTATTGAAACAAATTCTCATTATATTTATATGGCAATCTTTCAAATATGAAAAACCATGATTGTTGCTCTGCTAATGCTCTTCTTCCAATGGCTTCTACAACAGAACTCCACACAGGCCCACTTTTTATAAAGATAGTATCAATACAAAAATCATTATAGCTTTTAAATTCCTCATACTCATACTCCTCAACTTCATCTTTGTACCACCAGAGAGAATAATCGTTTTTTCCCATATATGGCAGATATTCTGACTTTTGATTTTTAATATAATTATAAAGTTTTTTCTGATCTTCGTTTCCCATATCCAGTAATAAATAAATTTTATAAGAAGGATTCAATAAAGTTTGCTCATTTATTATTAAATTCCCTCCCTTTTCTTCAGAAGCAAAGCCAGTAGTGTTATTATAAGTTATAACTACCTTTTGAAATGATCCATTTTTGCTATTAACAGGTTTTATTCCTACAGGAATAGATTTTAACCTTTGATAATATTCTGGTAATTGATTACCTTTCTTGAACCCCTCTAAACCTATAATGGCTCCTAATATCCCCAAAACAGCAGGCTTATGAATCATATTGTATGTTAGATAAATAGTATCATTTATATCAGGTTTTTTAAAAAAGCCTTTTTCAGAATAAATGATAAATGATATTAATTTTTTGCTTCCAGTCATATCACAATTTTACTCCTTATTTTATCCCTTTTTTAAATATCATATTCATTACAGCCTTCTGGCAGGTTTTTTATCTTTACTAATTTCTCGTTGTAGTATATTTCTATTTTTTCTGTTTCATTTTTATACTCATCATTTTCCAATAACTCTTTTATATCTTTTAAATCAAATACTCTCCTACCACTTTCCTCTTCAAAGATTTCTATCATATTAGTAAAATTTGGTAATACTAATTTTGAATCCTTTTTCAATTCTACATACAAGAAGATTTCGTTTTCCGTTCCTGCTTTTGCTGCTGAATCATAATATGTAGCACCTTTTCTAAATGCTTCTTTAAGTAAATTTATA
>CAZSCZ010000178.1:0-4392 GCA_964605455.1 uncultured Spirochaetia bacterium | reverse complement strand
TCGCAGGTGCTGGAACTGGGAAAACAGAAACATTGACACGCCGCATTGCGTATCTAATAAAAAGGCACAAAACTTTTAGAGGAGGCAAATATGTCAGTTATTTTGTTTATGCTAAGCATTATTTTAACGGTAATTTGGTATCTATTAGTTATATACGTTATTCCTTATGAAAGGGTTGTCCAGATCTTTTGGCAAAGGGGCCTAATAAATATTGTCATTACTTATGTAGGTATACTGGGCTTATGCCTGGTGATCGGGACTTTTTTATACAATCTTAAAAGGGCAAAGCAAGAGATTCTGCCAGTCCTGAATAACGAAATAAACTTCAACTTTCTCCAACTGCTAAATACTTATAAAAACTCTGTGATTTCAAAAGTCAATGAAGACTATAACTTTCTTTATTTCTTCTCTACAATGTGTGTATCTTTAGGTTTTTTAGGAACAGTTTTAGGCCTCTCTGGAGGAATAAGCAACCTTTCGGCAGTTTTTACCAAGACAACCGACCTATTACACATTAAAAATAACGTTTTTAAACTAATAGGGAATTTGGGCATCGCTTTTGATTCTACATTGCTAGGGCTTATTTTTAGCATTGTGATTGCATTAATAATATCTTTTTCTAAGAAATTTGAGTTAAAACAGATAGGAAACATGTTTGACGCCACTATACATAATGCTTTGTTAAAAGAAGATATTGCTCCTGAAATGAAAATACCTGACTTGAAATTACCAGAAATCGATAATCAACAGCTTCAGATGTATATAGAAAATATGAGGAATTTAAGTAATGAATTGACTGATACAGTTGCTATACACAAAGAATTGTTATCCCAGATTTCACAGCACAAAGAAATTTTGTCTTTATCGGTCTATTTCGATAAGATTGTTTCTATTTTGACAGATATAGATAAATCTCTTGAGAAGCCTAAGCCAAGGGCTTTTAGAATCATTGAGGAAACAGAACGTTGATTATGAGCAGCAATATGGAAAGACCTTTCGTAGATATAATAACAGGGGCCATAGGGGTGTTAAGTTTGTTTATCATAATTTTTCTGTTATCCTCGTGGCATAATGCGAAAATTGTTTTAAAAATTAATGCTTCGACTATGAATGGAAAATACCCTGTGTTCGTTATATGTAGTCAAAGCAAAAATTCGTCTGGAGGATTAGTCACTTTAGTTTGTGTCGATGACTACTTAACTGAGCCATCTTTAAAAAAAGACTTGAAAAACATGTGTGAAACACTGAAAATAGAGGGTCTAGGCCAGGTGACCCCAGAAGAAAGTTGGGAAATATTTGAAAGATTTCTCGTTTCACATTTTTTAAAAGATAAATTTTACATTTTTTCTCTAATAAAACCTAGGGGCGTCGAGGTCTTTAAAGAAAAGTTAGACCCTTTACTTAGGCGACTTAATTTGGAAATGGGGTTTATCCCTATCCCTGAACATTGGGAATTTTCAATAGCACTGAAAACTACAGATGACAGATAGATCTTTTTTAGACATTATGACAAATATATTTGCTGTATTTATCCTCATTATATTGTTTTTTATTTTAATCTTTCGCGAACAACATACAATGATGGTTGAAGGTATTATTGTACCTATGGAGAGAAATCTAGCACAGGATTACTATTATCTTGAGCTTGTAGAACACTTTGTTATTCCGTTAGGACTGGGTGGAGAATGTAATGAGAAATATTATAAATTAATCAAGACAGATTTCGGGCATATTTGTGTTGCTTATCCTAGTTTATTAAAAAAGACTCCTGAAAAATTTAACTTTTACAACAAAAGCTCAATCTATTATAAAACATTGAAGGGATTGGATCCCTCTACTACTTATCTTGTTTTTCTGGTTAGGCCATCTGCATTTGATTATTATCACGAAGTCACAAAAGTTGCTAAGGAAAATCATTTTAAAGTGGGATGGTATCCTCTAAAGGAAGAAGAACCCTTAGCTTTCAGTGTATATGGAAGGAAAATTGGGCCACAAGACTAGACAAATACCCATTGTATTCATTTTCATCCTCAGCGTATTTATTCTACTAAGCTGTGGTAGTGAAAGATATGAAAAGATGGATGCGGAAGATTTGGAAATTTTATACAAAAATGGGGAAAAAAGGCTGTTGCCTTTGGTTTGTTATAAATACGCCGAAGAATATCTTAACTGTAGCGACAAAGACGAAGAGGAATTTTTGAAAAAAATGTTTCACTATTGTAACAAATCCTACCAGACAAACAGAGACCAGAGGTCTGCACGTTATTTGAGTTTTTATTATGGGACATTATCTATGGAAAGCCCAAAATATTTTTTGAACTACATTTACTATACCAAATTATCAGGTGAGGAAGAAACTATTGCTAATTTCATTAAAAATGATGCAAAAGTATTTGCTATCATTGATCATCTTCAAACTAGCCTAACCATTTTTCAAGATATAAAAACCATTTACGATGTTTCTTTAAAATTAGAACTTCTAAGAATGTTATTTGAAAAATATCTTGAAGATTTAAAGGCAAATTCTAAATTAGTTCTGCTATCAAATAAAAGAGAATCTATAATCCTAGAATTTGAAAATGTATGCAGTGATTTAAAGTTGTTAGAAAAGGAAGTAAAGGAGCTAATTGCTACCCTTGAAGTGGCCAGTCGCCACGCTAGACGAGGTTATTTATATTCGGCAATAGTTCAGCTAGAACAACTAAAGAAAATAGTGGAGAAAGTTGGTGTCTTGGAAGAAAATCTAATAGAAAGTGTGGGATTTTTGGTTGAATTAATAAAGGAAATCAAAAAAATAAGGGCTGATTATACAAAATGTGATAAAAATATAATAGCTGAAATAAGTGATATCTTGGAAGAGTTCTACAAAAACAAAGAAAAATACCAAGAAGAATATGATACTTTCCTTAAAGAAAAGATCCATTCTTTGAAATGAAGAAGATTAAAATAGGAACCTTATTAACCTCTATTTTAATCCTTGCAATCCTAATTGGAATAGGAATGACCCGAAAAGTAGAAAAGGATTATTTTATTCTACTTAAAGGATTGAAAGAAAGAGGAGATAATTACTTTTCATCCCAAAAATATTCGGAAGCAAAAGAGCGTTATGAAAGAGCATTATATTATGCCTCAAAAATTCATCTTTATGCTCCCAGTAGAAAGAGAGTTCTTGTCAAAAAAATTAAAGAAAGGTTATCAGACCCTATTTTTCAAAAAGTAAATTCTGGTTTAATCTTTAGTGATGGTAGGTGGATACCTAGAGAAGAATACGAAGAAACTTCAAAATTAAAAAAAGAAATTAAGGTCAAGGTAAAAAAACTTTTAATCGAAGCAAAGGAATTGTTCATCAAGGAAGATTATGAAAATGCTTTAAGTAATTATCGTGAAAGTTTAAGTTTGATTGAGAAATACAATTTAAAAGAGCCATTTAATAAAAAAGAAATAGAAAGGGTGATATTTAAGACAGAGCAAGCCAAATTTGTAGCCTATAGAAAGAAAATAAAGGAAAAAATACAGGAATTAAAAAGAAAAGGAGATGAAAATTTCAAGATTTTTTCATGGGATGAAGCACTGCAATATTACAGAGAAGCTTTCAAACTTGCTGAAAAACATGACTTTGTTGATACCAAGGTTATAGCTGAATTAAAATCAACAATATCACAAGCTGAAAAAAATAAACAATTGGCTGAGATGCAAGCACAAAAAGACAGGGAATTGGCTGAGATAGATGATTTAATTAAATACGCTAAAAGGGCTGAAAAGAAGGAAAACTATCGAGAGGCAGAAACTTTTTACAATGATGCTTTAACAATTATAAAAAATAGTCGGTTTAAGAATCATAAAGAGTTTTTGAGAAGAAAAAAAGAAATAACCTTTGCTCTTAATTCTGATGAAATCGTTAAAGGAGCAAAAGGGTATATTAAATATAAAGGTAAATGGCTTACTCCTAAAAAATATGAAAATACCAGGCTAAAAGAAGGATACATTAGATATAATGGGGAATGGGTTCTAACCTCTAATATTATGGATATTCTAAAACAGGAATCCTACAACAAAGCTTTAGATATAATTGCAGAAAGTTACAATATCCCAGTTAATCGAAACGTGGATGGAATTCGACTTTATTCCGGATCAGTGGAGAAAAAAGTAGATGTGTCAGAAAATACTAGGGTTGTTTCTTTTAACTGGGAATTAAACATAAAGTTACCAAGATCTAGCTACGAGTGTCATGCCGTTCTCGATTTTAGAAAATCAACAGGAGAGTGGTTAGTGCAAAATATAGAATGTTGTGAGATTTTGGAGGGATTGCCACTAGGTGATGTCTTATAATTCCTGTAAAAAGGAGATGATACGATAATTGCTCAATGACAGTTGGTGAAAGCTCCGGATTAT
>CAZSCZ010000177.1:0-4407 GCA_964605455.1 uncultured Spirochaetia bacterium | reverse complement strand
TCATTAGGAATTATAAATAGTATCAAATTAAAAATGACGAAATGGGGGTAGGAATCTATCAAGGAGATAAATGCACCGATTTTTTACTGTCTGAATTACAAATAATTTTTTCTTATTCCTTGACTATATGAAGTAAAACAGATATATTTTTGTTGATAGATAAAGGTATGAGGAGTGTATATGAAGGTGCTGATGCTTATTCCACCGAGCAAATTTGCTAAAAATGTTGCACGAGATTTGATATATGGGTGCTGGTGCAAAGGAAAAAGAATCGGTGGAATAAAATTTCCTCCTATTTCACAACTTCTTGTTGTTACATATTTAAGGAAAAATGGTATAAATGCAGATATATTGGATGCTTCTGCACTACAGGTAGGAATGAATGAGTTGTTGAACATTATAAGTAAATATAATATGATAATTATGCTTACCTCAACTATGTCAATTAATGAAGATGCTATGTTTTTGAGTAGTTTAAAGTTAGTGAAAAGAAGTTTAAAGACAGTTGTATATGGTTCGCATCCTACTTTTATGCCACAGTATACTCTACAGCGTGAAGGGATAGATTTTGTTATATTTAGAGAGCCAGAAGAAGTTTTAAAAAATCTTATATATGCATTAAAGGAGGGAAAAGATTTAAAAAAAGTAAAAGGAATTGGATATAAAGAAGATGGTAAGATAGTTATAACAGAGCAAGCATCATTAATAGAAAATCTTGATATTTTACCGATTCCTGATAGAAGACTTTTGCCTAAAGATATTGATTATTATAATCCTGTAGTAAAAAGAATTCCTTATACAACAATGATAACATCCCGAGGGTGTCCGGGCAGGTGTATATTCTGTTCAGTTCCATTCTTTTATGGAAATAGTATACGATGGATGAGTGTAGATAGAGTTATGGCTGAGATTGGTGAAGTTGTTAGTATGGGATATAAAGAGATATTTTTTCGTGATGAAATGTTTACAGCTGATAGAGATAGAGTGATGGAAATTTCTGAGAAAATAATAAAAAAAGGATATGACATAAAGTGGATATGTAGTACAAGAGCGGACAAAGTTGATGAGGAGATGTTAAAATTAATGAAAAAAGCAGGATGTCATATGATAAGAGTAGGTGTAGAGAGTGGTTCACAGAAGGTATTAAATAATATAAAAAAGGGAATAACAATAGAACAGGTTGAAAGGTTATTTAAGTTGACAAATAAATTAGGGATTGATACTCATGCACATTTAATGGTAGGGATGCCAGGAGAAACTATTGAAGATGTAAATAAAACCATAAAATTTATAAAGAAAATAAATCCAACGATAATTACAGCCGGAGTGTGTACACCCTATCCTGGCACAGAACTTTTTAATATAGTTGTTAAAAAGGATCCATCAATTAAAGATGGCAGTGATAGTGATTTGTCAAGATTGCATACTACAGCTTTTTATAATGAGTACTTTTCAAATATGACTAAGGAACAGATAAATAAAAGTGTTAGAAGAATTTACAAAAGCTTTTATTTGAGACCTATTTATCTTTTAAGATGGGTTCCAAGATTGACATCTATAGATGAATTAAGACGGGTTACTCTTGCAGCTGTTAATGTTGTTGATTTTATTTTCCGTGGGGATGAAATAATAAAGGAAGAGGAATAAATGTGTGGTATAGCTGGATTTATAGGCATTAATAATAAATCTTTACTTGAAAGAATGTTACAGATTCAAAAACATAGAGGTCCAGATAAGACAGGGTTATTTTTTCAAAATGGGAATGGGATAGGAATAGGAAATGTTAGACTTTCAATAATTGACATAACGGATAGAGGAGACCAGCCTCTCTATAATGAATCAAAAGATGTAGTAGTTGTTTTTAATGGTGAAATTTATAACTATAAGGAACTTAGAGAGAACTTAATAAAGAAAGGACATAAGTTTTATTCCAACACAGACACAGAAGTTATTATTCACTTATATGAAGAGCATAGCGAGAAATTTGTAGATTATTTAAATGGGATGTTTGGAATAGCTGTTCTTGATTTAAAGAATAAAAGATTAATACTGGTCAGAGATAGACTTGGGATTAAACCGTTATATTATACGTTAGTTGATAAAAGATTAATTTTTGCTTCTGAACTGAAAGCAATTTTATTGTACAAAGAATTTTCTCTTAATTATAAAGCCATTGATAATTATCTTACTTATAGATATATCACTGATGGACAAATTACTATGTTTTCCAATATATACAAACTTTTACCCGGCGAGATATTAATATATAATTATAGAAATTCTAATTTAAAAAAATATTTTTACTGGGATATTAAAGCAAAAACTAAAAACAGATACACTTTTTCTGATGATAAGGAGAAGTTTGAATATTTTTTTTTATTAATGAAAGATTCTGTAAAGAAAAGAATGATAGCAGATGTTCCGGTTGGTATTTTTTTAAGTAGCGGAATTGATTCAAGTTTGGTGGCATATTTTATGGCAGAGATTTCCGGTAAGCCTATAAAGACTTTTTCAATTGATTTTGGCACAGAGATAGATGAAACAAAAGATGTTATATGGTATACGAAAATGATAGGTTCTGATCATCATCAACTAAGAGTTGAGACTCAGGACATATCTTTGTTAAATAAGATTATTTGGTATTTTGACGAACCATTAGGAGATGCAATAATTATTCCAATGTATTTACTATCAAAGTATGCCCGAAAAAAGGTAAAGGTTGTTCTAACAGGGGAAGGAGCAGATGAGGTATTTAGCGGATATATCCATCATTTTGTTATGCACTATGGTGATAAATTATATAAAGCAATATCAGAATATGGAGTTAAAATTCTATATAATTTTGTGAAATTACTTTCACCTAAATTTTTGAATTTATTTTTTCCGTATCCAGCATTTATAGGAGAGTCAGGCAAGAATAAATTATTGAATTACTTAAAAAATCCTTTGAATTATTCTATTTCATATTTTAGGCTTACTACATTATTTTCACCACAAGAAAAGGAGAAATTATATACTAATGAATTTAAAAACGAGTTAAGTGGTAGCTATTTATTTGATAGTAATGTAAACAGTATAAGAGGAATAGAAGATGTTCCAATATATGATTTAAAACATTGGTTGCCCGACAATATCCTGTTCAAACAGGATAGAACATCAATGGCTGCTTCACTTGAGTCAAGGGTTCCATATCTTGATCACAGGATTGTTGAATTTTTAGTTTCACTTGATTTAAGTGAAAAGATAAAGTATTTAAAAAGTAAATATTTTCTAAGAAAAATTGCAAAAAAAGTTTTACCTTCCCAGATTACTAATAGGCCCAAGAAGGCTTTTTATATTCCTATTGATAAAATATTTGGGAATAGATTTTATCAACTGTTAAATGATGCACTTGAAAATTTGAAAAAGCGGAAAATTTTAAATGCAGATTATATAAAAATGTTACTTAAAAATTATACTTTAAAATCAGGGGAAATATTGTATACAAAACAGTTAATGGCGATATTTATTTTAGAACTATGGTTTCAAAATTATATTGATAAAAGGAATGAGTGGGTATGAAAAAGAAGTTAAAAGTAGAAATTGTTATTCCAGCCTTTAATGAAGAGAAAGCAATTGGCAAGGTTATTAAAGATATTAAAGATGCAATGAAAAAAGCAAAAGAGTTTGATTATAAGATAATTGTTGTAGATGATGGTTCTACAGATAATACTGCAAAAATAGCGAAAGAGGGTGGAGCTGTAATTATAAAAAATAACAGACAGAGAGGAGCAGGTTATTCAAGAAAGAAGGCAATAAGACTTTCAAGAAGTGATGTGATTGTAATGATAGATGCAGATGGTACATATCCTGCTGATGCAATACCAGAGCTCCTTTCTTATTTTCCTGAATATGATCAGGTGATAGGTGCAAGAAAAGTTGAGGCAGGGACATTAAAATTTTTGCGAAATATTGCAAAAAATTCAATTAAGGCTTTGGCATCTTATCTCGTTGGAGTAAAAATTCCTGATTTAAATTCCGGCTTAAGAGCATTTAAAACCGATATAATGAAAAAATATTTATACACAATTTCCGATGGATTTTCTGGTGTTTCGTCTATGACATTATCTTTTTTGTTGAGTGATTATAAAGTTAAATTTGTACCAATAGAATATTATAAAAGAATTGGAAAATCAAAATTTAGAATTATAAAAGATACCTTATCGTATATAGAAACTGTTATAAGATTGGTAATAAACTTTAGACCACTGAAGGTTTTCTTGCCAACAGGATTGGTTTTGGTTCTCCTAAGTATAATAAAAGCTATTGTAGATGTTGTATATTGGGTTGGGTATATTCAACAGGCAACAGTTCTTATATTCTTGACTTCACTTATTACTTTTAGTATAGGATTTCTTGCAGATTTAA
>CAZSCZ010000176.1:0-4420 GCA_964605455.1 uncultured Spirochaetia bacterium | reverse complement strand
TCAACTGGATATAAGTCTTTTTATTCTGGGCATACAACAATTGCATTTGCTTTTGCATCTACTATAGCAAATTTTGCAAAAAATATATATATTGGAAGCTTTTTATATCTTTGTGCTACATTTACAGGAATTGCAAGGATTTATCACAATAAGCATTGGGCATCTGATGTATTTGTGGGTGCTATTACAGGAATATTGATTGGAAAATCTATAATTGAATTAAATGAAATAGAAGTAAAAAAAGATGAAAATAGTAATGAAATAAAAATTACAATATGGAAAGGAAATCTTTAACATAAAATTTGGAGGCACAAATGAATAATAAACAGAAAAAAGAAGAGGAAAATATACAGAAATTTATCATAATTTATCTTATAATCTTTTTACTTTTTTTAATTTTTATACCTGGTGAAATTATTAATAAAATTTCAATTTTTATTAATAAAATTTTACCGTGATATGAAAAATTATTATGAAATATTAAATGTTGATGTAGATGCGCCAGTTGAAGTAATAAAAAAACATTATAGAAGACTTGCCAAAAGATTTCATCCAGATTCTGGAAGTGAAGACGCTTCAAAAGAGATGTTTAACTTAATTACTGAAGCATATAAAATTTTAACTGATGAAACTGAGCGTATTAAGTATAATGAAAGGTTATTAAAAATAAAGATAGAGGAGCCTCAACCATATATTAAAGAAACACCTAAAATTAAAGTAATTTATTCACGTTCTCTTGGAACACTTGCAAAAAGAGGATTTTTTAAAACTTCATTAAGTAGAAAATATAGAAAAGTAAGAGATATAAAATATGACATTGAAGTTGTAATAGATTACTATCAAGCACAAAAAGGTGGTATAATTGATATTGATGTGCCTACAAAATATCCCTGCCCACATTGTGGGGGTAGCGATCCTTATTGTAGGCTCTGTGAAGGAAAGTCATATATTATTCGTGCTCAACCTATAAAAGTGATTATTCCCCCCTCTCCTATATCAGGCGAAATATTTGAAGTGGATTTAAGCAAAATCAAACAGAAGAATCTTGCTGTAATAAGAGCTCAAAAATTACGAATAAAAATATTACTCTCACATACAAAAACTAATTTTAAACAATTACCAGGTTAAATTATGCGCTATAACAGAAATTTTATAGTAGGAAAATATTTCTCCTTTATAAAACCAGTTTCTTCAACCCCTGTAATTATAAAATTTAAAAGTAAATCAGAAAAATTTTTTTCAGCTAATACTATAATAGATGATACTATTATCTGTCATACTATTCAGGAGTTACAAATTGAAAATGAATATTTAAAAAATACAATTAAACCTGCTATTTTTATCCCTTTTAAAATAGTAGGAATGAAAAATCAATATTATCCAGATGAGAAAATTGATTTTCTAATTGTAAATGAGAAAAATAAAGAATTTAATTTAAAAATAGTTGTAATAGATCAAACAGGATATATTCGGTATGAGAATGTTTATCATTTTGAACCTGATACAGAATGGATAAATAATAACTTTTCTCTATGTTGCCCCGGAAAGTATAAAATAAATTTCTTTTATAACGAAAATTTTGCTTTTTATAGAAGAATTAATGTTGTGGAGAATAATAACAAATTAATAATCAATATCTTAAAATCTTTCTCAGATAGGATAGTATTTAAAGTTTTCAATAATAAAACAGAAATTTCAGACCCACTATATGTAGAAGAAGTTTGTACACTGACACAGAAAAGGAATTATCGGACAATAAAAGAGAAAATTCCTGTGAAACAAACGATTCTTTATGTTCCAATTAAAAGAATTTTTTCTGATATTAATAAAATAAAACTTCTTTCCAATCTTGCTATAAAAGGTGATTTTAATCCTGCAGGATTTCTGAAAGTGCTATCCACAATTAAAGAAATGTCTGAGTTAGAAGAAATAAAGTTTATTAAGAATCTATTTAATAATTCTCCGGATATTGCATATACTCTTGCAGAAGAGATATTTGATATTGATTTACTGTTTTCTGTTCGTAACGATGAGGTAAGAGAAATAATTAATTTTATTGACAATAAATTAATTGCATATGCAATAAAGGGCTTGAGTCAGGACAAAATTGAATATATAAAAAATAATATATCTGAAAAAAAATGGCACCAAATTGAAACAATTATAAATAGCATAAATATCTTTTCTAAAGATGAGTTTTTTGCTGCTTGTGAAAAGATAGGCAAACATATTAGGAGCTATTTTCAAAAGAAATATGGGCATCAAATTGAAATTTTAAGTCGGACAGAAGAACGATTCAAAATTCAGACTATTTCAGGTGTATTAAATTATCATTCAAAAATAAATGCATATACATATTACTATCCCTGTTTTAACTTTAATGGTGCATATATTGCGAAATTTTCACTTTGCAGTGGCGAAAGCACGAAAATATTATTTGAAATCAATGACCAAAAAACTCAATCTCTTTTTTATGAAAATATAATTTATGAAACCCAGCCTTTCTGGCAAATTATAACAATTGATACTGATTATATATATCTAAAATTTAAATATAACTTTTCCAAACTTCAAATAGTTATCCTTGATGAAAAAAATGATATAGTAGATATTTTTGATACTTCAAATATTTTAAATGATGAAATAATAAAACTTAAATATTATTCATTAAATACATTACGACTTCTTATAGGTGCATTTTATAAAGAGAATATTTCCCAGGTTAGTGAAGCAGACATAATTATAGAAATTTACCAAAACGAAAGCCAGAAAATTTATATACCAGAATATTCTGTGCCTGGTGAAGCATTGCCTATAAAGGACCTTTCTAAAGAAAAAAGAGAAATTTTTATATTTAGAAATGATTTAAAATTACCATTTTGTTTATTATACAAAGATTTTATAGAACTTCACCAAGCAAGAAAAATAGAGATTCAAATCCAGTCTTTTAATAATGCGGAAAAATTTATTTATCATAAAAATTTTAATAATACAAATTTTCTCAAAACCACTGTCTCAAATAAGATAGAGCAGATATTACTTTTTGCAAAGCAAAATAACAAAATTAAACTTACAGAAAAATTAGTTTATCTCTTTCATCCAATAATTGTGGAATTTATTCCTTATAAAAATAGTAAAGAAGGGATTGTAACAGTTTGTAATCCATCGGAAACATTATGTGAATATACAATAGAGATTGATACTCCTGTAGTATTTGCGCAAGGGAATTTTAAATCAAACTTATTTATTACTGATATAAAATTTCACGATTATTGCGTAATAGAAATAAAGAATATATTTGGAAAATATAAATATATAATCAAAGAGAAATATTCAAAGGAAGAGATAAAAATAGATATAACAAAAAAAGAAGAGCTTTTAAAATCTTTACAATTAATTAAAAAATGGATTTATAAAGAAAAGAAATATTCTTTAATTCATTTACTTTTGATAATTAAAGTAAAACTGTGCGAAAATGATAAGATTTCATTAAATTTTCTTTTAGATTCCTTATCAAAATTTTATTTTAAAGATAATATATTCAGACTTAAAGCAGATTCAGATTTTAAATTTATTGATACTGCCGAAGCATTGAATAAAATGCGCATTTTTCTTGAAATAAACAATAATAATATAAATTCTATAACTTCTGTAATTTCAAAAGCGCTTGAGTTTATAAAAAAGAAAAAATTTAAACATCCTAAGTTATGGATGTATGGAAAAAAGTATTCACAAGAATATCCAAGAATTATAAAACATATTAAAAAGCAAATAAAAATTCAGAATAAATTAACACCTGAGGAAAAGTTATTTTTGTATCATAATATAATTTTTACAAAATTTAAAACTAAAGCAAAAAAGATTCAGATTTTACCAATAACATTGTCGCCTAAATTTTATCTTGAGTTAAGTCATAATATAATGGACCTACATATTCTTGAAAAATTTTTGTCTTGACTTTTAAAATTATATATTATATAGTTTTATAACAAAATAAGTAAATGAAGAGCATGTTACGGCTGCCTTCATTTACTTATTTTAAACTTATGTGAAAAAGTGCACATTTTATTAAGATAGTTTGAAGAGAGAGACTTTTTTTATCTGCTAAGAAAATGACTGTTATCGTAAACTTAAAATAACGAATGATTAATCAAATTTCTTGTAAAAATTTTTGTAAAATAATATTTTATTTTAAAATATATTTATGCAAGACAAGTTTTGGCATAGAGGGATAAAGCAATGAAAGTAAGAGATGAATTAAGAGAAATGCGAATGATTATAAAGGATGTGATACTTGGGATAAAGGAATTACAGGAAAGCCAAAAGAAGACAGATGAACAATTGAAGAAGACAGATAAACAACTGAAGGAAACAGATAAACAATTGAAGAAGATGATAGGAGAATTAACGGATGGGTGGG
>CAZSCZ010000175.1:0-4479 GCA_964605455.1 uncultured Spirochaetia bacterium | reverse complement strand
GAGAATGACCTCGCATATATGGGTCATTTGATTCTATAACTTTTACAAATGTGGTTATGAGGTCAATTAGATTTTTTTGTGTTATCTTTAATTTTTCAGATACCTCTTTTTCACGAGCTTGTGTCTCTGCTAAAACTTTTAATGTCTGCATATGTGTAGATTCTAAAACTTGCACAGATTCGTCACTACCACCCATAACCTCTTGATACTTCTTGCCAATAATTTCACTCTCATCTTTTTGAAGAAGTTCTTTCATCACAGCATTTATATACAGTATTATTCCTTCATTATCAACAGCAAGTACACCTTCTTTCACATTATCTAAAATTTCTCTTACA
Source organism: uncultured Spirochaetia bacterium (assembly GCA_964605455.1). Lineage (GTDB taxonomy): Bacteria > Spirochaetota > JAHITG01 > JAHITG01 > JAFGFC01 > CAZSCZ01. The sequence goes on along the minus strand of CAZSCZ010000175.1, from coordinate 4,141 downwards.
GCTTTTATGCTCTGTTCATCGTTAATCTTTATTTTTTTCTCAAATTTCTCCGTAATTTCTATTCCTCCTTAAAATTTATAGGCTGCCTAAAATCTATAATTTAAAATATGTCTAAAATTATAAATCTCACATTTTGAATTTACCCACCTTAACAAAGGGCACAAAATTTTACTCATTCTTCTCATCCCTACAGCCCACAAATAAAATACATATAAATAATTCCAGTATATCCACTTTCCCTTAATAATATAATAATATATCACTTTATTAATCGGCTGATAAGATAAATTCCTAATCCATATTTTTTATATTTTTTAAAAATTTTACAGTAATATTGAAAATTAGTCCTAAAAAATTGAATGCTGTTTTGCCGTATCTGTTCTATTAATGAAGTTTCTTTTTTTCAAAAAAAGTGGTGAAAATAATTTTATTTGTTGCCATTAGAATTTTATTCATTATCTTATCTAATAAATCGGGAATTATTATGCAAAACACCCAAGAATTTAATCTAAATTTACTGGAACCTTTATGTAAACTCGTGTCTCAACGCAAAGTGGATGATTCATTTGAAAATGTATTTAAATTTGTTACTAATTTTATTCCTGGTAATATTGTAAGCATAATAATGCTGTATCAATCAGAATGTCTAATAACAGAAGAAGTGCTATACTGTGAAGGAACTGCTAATGGTGTTAATAATATTATAAATAACATATATACTCAAAAATTTTTGTCTAAAAAAAATCCCCAAAAGCCCACATATTTTGATAAATTAAAAAGAGATAGAAAGCCTTTTATTATAAAAGATACATATAAAAATAAATTTTATGAAGATAGCATAAGAAAACAATACGGAATCAGGTCTGTGCTCGTTTATCCTCTTGTATGGCGATATAATCATAAAATCGCATTAGTTTTTCAAAGTAAAAAACCCAATACATACAATAATTCTCATATTAAAATTTTAACACAAATTTCATCTCCTTTATCTTATTCTATTGAATCCTATTTTATTTACAGTAAAATGAAACATATTTACACCTCTCTTGGTAAAATTTTCAAAGAAAGAACACTTCAATTACAAATATTATATAAACTGGCACAAAAGCTAAGCTATAGTCTTGATTATATTGAAATTTTCAAATTGCTCTTATTATATCTCTATAAGATACTACCTTATGATATTGCTGGTATATTTCTCTTTTTAGAAAGTGAATCTTATTTATTTATTAAAAAATCCAGGCCCATAGAAAAAAATATTATAAATGATTTTAAAAATGAAATAATTACAAAATTTTGTAAAAGGACAGGTAAAAAAGTTGAAATTCAAAATATCCAAGAAAAAATACTTACTACTACAGATTATAAGAAATCACCACCTCTTTTAGATAAATCATTAATCTCTCTAATTACTGTGCCTTTATATGAAAACAAAAATATCATTGGATTTATTTTTGTTGGTAGTTCAGATAAGAATGTATATTCAAAAGAACAATATAAAATATTATATACGCTTGCAAATCAAGCGGAGCTTTCTATTAGTCGGCTTAAATATCTAATAAAAACAGAAGAAAAAAAATTAGAATCAATTATTGAAGATATACCTGTGGGATTAATTCTTTTAGATAAAAATTACAAAATTTTGATGTTAAATAGAAACTCCAAAAAAATTTTAACAAGTTTACCACATACTTTAAAAGGGAATAAGCTTATTACATTAGGTAATATAAATATAAGCAATCTTGCGAAAAGTATTAAAAAACCAGGAAGCGAATTGACTATTGAATACGAATTAAATCCTCAAGTTATATATCCTCGTGTATTTGAGATAATAATTTCCAAGCCTGAAATTAAGAATCCTAATCTATCACTAATTATAATACTCCATGATATTACAGAAATAAGGAGAAGAAAAAAAGAGATGCAGCTTCAATCTAAACTTGCAGCAATTGGTAAACTGGCAGGTGGTATTGCGCACGACTTTAATAATATTCTTACATCTATTTTAAGCTATGCAGAATTTTTACTTTCAGAAACAAACAAATCTTCGTTGTGTTATGAACCCTTACAAATGATACTCCATCAAGCTAAGCGCGGCTCTGCTTTAATTAAACAAATTCTTGATTTTAGTCGTGTCTCAGTTTCACAATGTATTGAAGTTTCTTCAAAATCTTTTATAAAAGAAAACTTAAAATTATTGCGCCGTATAGTACCTGAAAATATAGAAATAAAACATAAAATTTCGCCAAATCTCTGGAATATAAATGTTGACCCTGTCCAATTTCAGGAAGTCTTGATGAATTTGACCTCTAATTCTGTAGATGCAATGCCAGAAGGTGGTGTAATATATATTAAAGCTGAAAATTGTATAATAGACGAAGAAACAGCTAAAAAGTTTACCCCTTTAAAACCAGGTGAATATGTAAAAATTATATTTGAAGATACAGGGAAAGGTATATCGGAAAAAGTTCTCCCGTATATCTTTGAACCATTTTTTACAACAAAACAAAAGGGAACAGGATTAGGACTCTCACAGGTTTATGGAATTATAAAAAAACATAGCGGCTATATTTTTGCTGAAAGTCAGATAAATAAATTTACACGGTTTATATTGCTCTTTCCACCGCTTAAAAAGAAAGCTCAAAAAGTTACCCCACATATTGATACGGTTACTCATATAAAAAAAGACAAACATACTCTCCTCCTGATTGAAGATGAACTCTTTGTTAGAAAGCCCATTAAACTTCTATTAGAGAAATTAGGGTTTATTGTAATTGTCGCGACAAGTGGAGAAGAAGGAATAAAAATATATAAAAAAGAAAAGAATAAAATAGATGTTGTAATATCAGATATGGTAATGCCAGGAATGAGTGGTGCTGATGTTTTCAGAGAATTAAAAAAAATTAATCCTAATGTAAAAGTTATTATTATGAGTGGTTATAGCTTAGAAAATGAAATAAACGAATTAAAACAACAAGGATTGAATTATTATCTTACTAAACCTGTAAATGCAAAAGATATCTATAAAATATTATGTAAACTTTTATCCTAAATTATTTCAAAAAAATTATTTGACTTCTGAATTATTTTTAATAATTTTTGTTAAAAAATAAATTATGGGAGGAGGAAAATGAAGATGCAAAAACTTTTTGTTATTTTTTTTATAAATTTACTTTTAATTAATTTGCTTTGTGCTCAAAATAGTTATGAAGGTAAATGGAAGTGGTATTTAATTGATAATTTTGAAACTTGTTATAACTGGCCTATAATTAATGGTGAATATTATAAACCTGAATATTATTATAGGAATCCGCGACTTGCTATAATACGAGGTGGCTCTAAAAATTTGACAGAAACCCCAAAAGAAAATTGTCTTGGTGTAAAAGTGTTACATATGGGATATTATTTTGATGCGCAAGTATTTATAATTCCAGTTAGACCTATTAAACTTCCGGGTGTCTGTAAAAAAATCACTTTTTGGATTAATGGACGAAATAAAAAATTAGCCTTAAAGGTAATGTTTGCTAATTATCTTAATTATATCTACACACTTACTCCTGAACCAGCAACTCTTGATTTCTTTGGATGGAAAAAACTTGTAATTGATGATATAGATAAAAAGATCCCTCAGTTAAATCCCAATAGATTAGATTATAGGCCATTAAAAATTATCTCCTTTATCATTGAAAATAAATATAGGCAGGTATTTTATAAGCCATTTTATCTTTATATTGACCATCTTAAAGCTTATTGTAATGAATATACTCTTCATGAATATGATGGAAGCGAAATTCCAGATAAATGGTAATAAACCAATGTAGGTGTGAGATTGTGAATGAGTAAAATTTTGTGTTTTTTAATGATAGGTAAATTCAAAATGTGAAATTTGTAATTTTTTGTATGCTCTAAATTATAATTTCTGAGCATCCTTTTTATTAAAAGGAGGTGATTTGGATGTTTAAGAAATTTATAAAATCTCAAAAAGGTCAGGCAATAGGCTTTTTTCCGTTGGTTGCTATTGTTTTAGTTGTAGCGATATTTTTTGTTTATAATCTTGGCAATTATTTTTATACTTATATGCGAGAACAAAATGCTATTGATGCAGCAGTTTTCAGTGGAGCAGCTATGCAAGCTGATGCAT
>CAZSCZ010000174.1:0-4517 GCA_964605455.1 uncultured Spirochaetia bacterium | reverse complement strand
TTATGAATAAATATATATTATGTAATAAAAATTAATTTTGGAGGTATAATTAAATGAAAATAGATAAAAAAATAGGATTTATTGGCGCAGGAAAAATGGCAACTGCTTTAATAGAAGGTCTTTTAAATGCAAAAATTATTGATAAATTCAATCTTGCTATAAGTGATATTTCAAATGAACGAATTAATTATTTTAAATCACTTGGTATTAAGAGTTTTTTAAGTAACATTGACTTATATAAAGAGTCTGAAATAATTGTTTTTTCTGTAAAACCTGATAAAATAAAAATTATATGTGAAGAATTAAAGTCTGTAATTAAAAAAGAAAAGCTTATAATTTCTATTGCTGCTGGAGTTGAAATTAAATTTATAGAAAATATATTGGGTAATGATATTCCGATAGTAAGAGTAATGCCCAATACACCTGCACTTGTAGGGGCAGGGATGAGTGCCTATGCTGTAAATAAAAATGTTGTTCAAGATTTTAAATTGCTTGTTGAAAAAATTTTAAAAAGCATTGGTGAAGTTATCTTTATTGAAGAGAAATATCTTGATGCTGTAACAGGACTTTCTGGTAGTGGCCCAGCTTTTGTATTTATGATGATAAATTCTCTAGCTGAAGGTGGAGTAAAGATGGGACTTTTGAAAGATGTTGCCTTAAAACTTTCAGCTCAGACGGTTTTTGGTGCTGCGAAAATGGTGCTTGAAACTGGCAAACATCCTGAGGAACTCCTGGATATGGTAACATCACCTGGCGGAACTACTATTGCCGGAATTTATTCATTAGAAAAGAATAAAATAAGAGCAGCATTCATTGAAGCAGTTGAAACAGCAACTTTAAGAGCAAAAGAAATAAAATAAATTTTTTAACAGGAGTAAATCTATGAGTATACTTGGAGCGATTCTTATACCTATTATAAGTGCAGTATTATGGATTTTAAGAATATATGAATGGATACTTATTGCATCTATTTTCTTAAGCTGGGTTAATCCTGACCCATATAATCCAATTGTGAGATTTATCTATTCTATTACAGAACCTATACTAAGTTGGGTAAGATATAGATTTCCTTTAAGACTTGGAATGATTGATTTTTCACCTATTATTGTTTTTGTTGCAATAGAAATTTTAAGAAATATATTAGCACAAATCGCTATAAGGTTATTCTAATTATGAAATTAGAAATAAAAGTTATACCAAATGCCAAAAAAAACGAAATCATTAATCGTGATGGAAAAATGGTTGTAAAAATAAGTGCGCCTGCTGTTAACGGAAAAGCTAATGATGAGTTGGTCAAATTCTTAAGTAGATATTTTAAAATTAAAAAAAGTGATATAAATATTATAAAAGGGAAAAAATCCAGGCATAAAATAATTTCCATTCAGCGTGATTTTCCAACCCAGCCAAATATGCAAAACAAGAATGTCCAGCTTATTGGATTGACGAAAAGGATAAATAAAAACTCATAAATTTCAACATTTTGTTGCGAAAGAAACAATTTGAAGCAGGAGGAAAAATATGGAAAAAGCAAGAATTGCTGTTATTGGTGGCAGCGGTGTTTACAATATTGAGGAACTTAAAATAATTGATGAGCTTAAAATCAAAACTCCATTTGGATTACCTTCGGATAAAATACTTATTGGGAAATTTGCTAATAGTGAAAATATAGCATTTTTACCACGCCATGGGAAAGGGCATAGATTCTTACCAACAGAGATAAATTCAAAAGCAAATATATGGGCATTGAAATATATAGGTGTAGAAAGAATTATTGGAATCTCAGCAGTAGGAAGTTTAAAAGAGGAGATTCATCCAGGGGATATTGTTATACCTGACCAGATAATTGATAGAACAAAAAGTAGGGCAAATAGTTTTTTTGGTGATGGAATTGTAGGACATATCAGTTTTGCAGAACCTTTCTGTCCTGAGTTAAGAAAAGTATTAATTGAAACTGTAAAACAACTTGGCTATTCTCTTCATACCACGGGAACTTATATTTGTATGGAAGGTCCTCTTTTCTCAACAAAAGCAGAATCACATTTATATAGAAGTTGGGGCGCATCACTTATAGGTATGACTGTTCTTCCTGAAGCAAAAATGGCACGAGAAGCAGAGATATGTTATGGAACAATTGCTCTCCCAACAGATTATGATTGCTGGTATGAGGCTCACGAAACTGTTACTGTTGAAATGGTAATAAAACAGATGCAGGAAAATATTAAAAAAGCTAAGCAAATTATAAAAGAAGTAGTGAATAATATTCCTATAGAACGAAATTGTATTTGTAAAAATGCTGCTGCAAATGCAATTATGACTAACCCCAAATATATTCCTAAAAAAACATTTAAAAAATTAAAACTTTTTTATGGTAAATATATTAAAATTTAATATAAAATCACAACATTAAGTGTTATAAAATAATGAAGAAACTAAAAAAGGAATTAACTGCACTTGACCTATTCTGTATTGCTGCGGGTGCAATGATAAGCTCAGGATTGTTTGTCTTACCTTCAATTGTATATCGTCATACAGGTCCTGCTACAATACTCTCTTACGCGTTTGCAGGTGTCTTTATGATACCAGCAATATTTTCTAAAATTGAACTGGCAACTGCAATGCCGAAATCTGGTGGCTCATATTTCTTTATCGAAAGAAGCTTAGGACCTTTGCCCGGTACATTAACTGGCTTATCTAACTGGTTATCTATTTCTTTAAAAAGTGCTTTTGCACTTGTAGGTATCGGAACATTTATAACTCTATTTTATCCAGAAATTTCTTATAACGAAGTAAGAGCTATTGCAATTTCCTTCTGCATATTGTTTACTATAATAAATTTATTAAGTGTAAAAACCGCTGGAAGAATTCAAATTTTTCTTGTATTAACACTTATTGGTATATTATCATTTTATGCATTTTATAGCTTAAAATTTGTTAATGTTAAACAATATTTTCCATTCGCTCCCTATGGAATAAAATCAATATTTTCTACAGCCGGAATGGTTTTTATTTCATATGGTGGCCTTACAAAAGTTGCAAGTGTAAGTGAAGAAGTAAAAAATCCAGGGAAAACTATACCACTTGGAATTATTACAGCTTTTATTGCTGTAGAAATTTTATATCTCCTTGTAATTTCTATCACAATAGGTCTTGTAGAACCTGAAAAGTTAAAAGCAACTTTAGTCCCTATTTCGCTTGGTGGATATGTATCTATGGGAACTTTTGGCATTATTATTACTTCAATTGCAGCGCTTATAGCCTATATTACTACTGCTAATGCTGGAATTATGTCTGCTTCTCGGTCTCCGATGGCAATGAGTAGAGATAACCTCCTACCACAATTCTTTGGTAAAATAAATAAAAAATATTTTACCCCTTATGTTTCTATATTAATTACATCTGCTTTTATGTGCACAACTATTCTATTACTTGACCTTGAAAGCTTAGTAAAATTCGCCTCTACTTTAATGTTGCTGCTCTTTATATTTATTAACATTGCTGTCATTATTATGCGAGAAAGCAAAATTAAAAGCTATAGACCTAAATTTAATACACCGCTTTACCCTTACTTGCAAATCTTAGGAATACTTGTATATTCATTCTTAATCTTTGAAATGGGAAAAACTCCGTTACTTATAACTTTATTATTCCTAATAATAGGAATAGGCTGGTATTTTGTTTATGTTCGTCAACGACTTGAGGCTCGTCAATATGCTTTAATGTATGTTGTTACTAAAATTTCGGCAAAAGAAATACAAACATCTACTTTAGAAGATGAATTAAGAGAAATTATTATAGAACGAGACGATATTAAAGAAGATAGGTTTGATAAACTTATAAAAAAATGTAAAATTCTTGACTTTGAAAAACCTTTAAAAATGGAAGAATTTTTTAATAAAATCTCTCAAATTCTTTCTAAAACTACAAATATTAATACCAGAAAGATATATAATCTCTTCATTATGCGTGAAAAAGAGTCAACAACAGTATTACACCCAGGACTTGCAATTCCACACATAGTTATACCTGGTAGAAAAAAATTTATAATAATTCCTGTAAGATGTAAAAAAGGAATATACTTTTCTAATGCAAAGACTCCTGTAAAAACAGTTTTTATACTTGCCGGGAGCAAAGACGAGAGAAATTTCCATTTAAAAGCACTTATGGCAATAGCACAAATCGTGCAATCGGAAGATTTTGAAAAATTATGGCTTGAAGCACGTAATATTCAGGAATTACGAAACATAATCCTTCTTGCCTCACGAAAAAGAAGCAAATTAAATCGTAATGAATAGAGGGACGGTGCACAACTTTATTAACTTTGTGCATATCTCACAGTACTAAATACATAGGATAAAAGTTTAGAACTTATGACAGCACATAAAAATGTAAAAACACACCTTTAGGTGTGTTAATTTATTTATTGTTAACAAAGTTGTGCACCGTCCCCACAAATACAAATAACTGAAAAAGTTCAGACAGATATGCAATATTTGTGTTGAAATTGAAATAGAAAATGA
>CAZSCZ010000173.1:0-4518 GCA_964605455.1 uncultured Spirochaetia bacterium | reverse complement strand
TGTGCAAAACATCAAAGAATGCTTGCACGAGCAATAAAACAGGCAAGAATTCTTGCATTACTGCCATTTGTAGCAGAATAAAATAATGCTTTTTCAAAATGCAAAATCAGATTTTTTAGAAATTTAAATTGTAACTATTTTATAAAAACCAAAAGTAATAAGGAATTTTTTATGAACAATAGAAAAGAATCAATATTATACTTTCTAAAACCATATTTATTGATATTTTTTTCTTTAATTTTTTTTCTATCACCACTATATTTTAAATATTTTCCATTGTCTATAATTTTTTTTCCATTTTCTCTTACCCCTCTTTTAATAGGATTTTATAAATATCATTCAAAATTTTTATCCAACATCGTAATTCTGTTTTTGATTATTATAGGATTTCTCTTGTTTTTTTCAAGTTTAATAAAATTGAATTTGTCAGTTGTTTATTCTTACATAATAGCTTTTATAGTTCTATCTATTATTCCTTCTCTTTTGTTTGAATTTAGTAGAAAAAATAATTTTACTCTGCAATTTACTTATTCATTATATATATATTATACTCTATTTTTACTTATTACTGTAATTATACTATTGCATACGGATTATTTTTCCCACAAAGTTTCCCAATTTTTTATTGAATTTGATATGCAGTTTAATTCTTATATTGCTGAATTAAAAAAACAAAACTTTTCAGAGGAAGTTATTCAGCAACAGATTATAAATAAAATGATAGCAATAAATATAATAAAAAACTATTACGCTGCACTATTGTTTATATCACTTATAATGTATTTTACTATAAATATTGGGATAGGTTTTGTAATAATTTCGCGATATTTTCTTAAAAAACCTATATTTTTGAAACTTTTTGAGATAAAGGTAAATGAACATTTAATTTGGGCTTTTATACTGAGTTGGGCTTTGTTGTTTATATTTTTAAATTTACATTTAGAGAAATTTTCAAGAATTGCTTGGAATATTTCTATTATTATATCAACTTTATATTTTTTGCAAGGTGTATCAATATTTTTGTTTCGGTTTTTATTTTTTCGCATACCTTTTTTTATAAAGGCATTTTTATTATTCCTCTTTTTTTATGCATTTCTAAGATTTTTACTTATAGGCTCAATTCTTTTTATGGGGATAGGAGTTTTAGATTTATGGTTGGATTTTAGAAAATTTCATACTATTGATATTGACAAGTTAGTGTAAAGGAGGCAGGTTTATGAGAGTAATATTAAGAGTTGATGTAGACAAGTTAGGGAAAGCTGGTGAAATAAAGGATGTAAAAGATGGATATGCATTGAATTATTTAATTCCCAAAAAGATTGCATATCCTGCGACAGCACAGAATTTGAAAAAGATTGAGGAAGAGAAGAAACAGAAATTAAATAAAGAAGAGAAGTTACGGAGTAAAATGGAGGAATTGAAACAAAAGATAGAATCAATTTCGTGCACTATTTCAGTAAAAGCAGGAGAAGATGAAAAATTATTTGGTTCTGTAACTTCACAGCATATTACAGAGAAACTTCACACATTTGGAATTAATTTAGATAAACGACAGATAGAGATTGAAGAGCCAATCAAGAAATTAGGAGTTTATCATATTCCAATTAAATTACACCCCGAAGTAAAAGCTGAATTGAAAGTATGGGTAATAAAAGAATAACAAGGATTAAGTTATGGGAGAGTTGAATATATCAGGTAGGGTGCCACCATATAATATAGAAGCTGAACAAGCTTGTTTAGGCGCAATGCTTTTAGATTCTGAGACTGTAGTTGAAGGTATAGAAAGGTTAAGGGTAGAGGATTTTTATAAAGAAGCGCATCGTCATATTTTTAAAACAATTATAGAGTTGTTTGACCATTCACAACCAATTGACCTTGTAACACTTACATCCACTTTAAAAGATAAAAATTTACTTGAAGAAGTTGGTGGTGCTGAATACCTTGCATTGCTTTTAGAAAGTGTGCCAACATCAGCTAATTTTTCTCATTACGCTGATATTGTAATAGAAAAATCTACTTTAAGGCGATTAATTTCTGCAGCAAATCAGATTCTTGCTTATGCATACCAATCTTCTGAAATATCTGATATATCTGAGATATTGGATAAAGCTGAACAGATTATATTTGAGATTACAAGTAGGAGAATAAGTAGAGATTTTGTTAGAGCTGGTGATTTAATGAAAGACATTATAAATTTAATAGATAATTTATATAATAGAAAAGAATATGTTACAGGAATACCTTCTGGCTTACATCAGATAGATGAACTAACAGCAGGATTTCAACCGTCAGATTTTATTGTAATAGCTGCGCGTCCGACAATGGGAAAAACTTCACTTGCCTTAAATATTGCAGAATATGTAGCAATTGAAAAAAATATGCCTGTAGGAATTTTCAGTCTTGAGATGTCACGGGAGCAGATTATTTATCGTATGCTTGGCTCTCAAGCAAAAGTTAATGTAAAGAATATAAGAACAGGATATATTAGCGAAGCAGATTGGGGACCACTTACAAATGCCGCTGCTATAATTTCTGATGCACCTATTTATATTGATGATACTGCTGGTATAACTTTGATGGAACTTAGGGCAAAAGCGAGGAGAGCAGTATCAAAGTATAATCTTAAATTGATTTTAATAGATTATCTTCAACTTATAAATTTACCAGGTAGATATGAGAACAGGCAACAAGAGATTTCTGTTATTTCACGGTCTCTTAAGTCACTGGCAAGAGAGCTAAATATTCCTATAATTACACTTTCTCAGCTTAGTAGAAAAGTTGAAGAACGTAAAGATAAACGTCCACAACTTTCTGATTTAAGAGAGTCTGGTGCTATTGAGCAGGATGCAGATGTGGTTATTTTTATTCATCATCCTCAAGAAGAAGAAGTGAGCGATGATAAGCCAATAATATGTGAATTAATTGTTGCAAAACAACGAAATGGTCCTGTTGGCACACGGGAAGTGCTTTTTCATAAAAACTTTACAAAATTTACAAATCTTGAAAGAATAGATTACGAACCAGCAGAGGTGATCTAATGTTTGAAAAAATAGGAAGAATTGTGCTTAGAGGTATTATTTCGCTTGGTGAAATTACATATCTTACTTTATCTACTATTAAATGGATGTTTCGGAGACCATTTGATTTAAAAAATATTGTAGCTCAAATGGTCCATATCGGGTATAATTCTATTCCTGTTGTATTTATTACTTCTCTTTTTACAGGAATGGTTATAGCCCTTCAGACAGGGCTAACACTTGAGTCAACACTTAAAGGGATGTCTCAATTTATAGGGGGAGTTGTTTCAGTTTCAATGGCTCGCGAATTAGCACCTGTCCTTACTTCTTTAATTATGGCAGGTAGAATAGGGTCTTCTATTGCAGCTGAGATAGGGACAATGCAGGTGACCGAACAGATTGATGCGCTTCGGACTCTTGGAACAAATCCTATTCATTATTTATCTGTTCCAAGATTTCTTGCACTTACATTTATGTTACCAGCTCTTGTTATGTTCGCTGATTTTATTGGCTGGCTTGGTGGTGCCATCGTTTCTATAATTGAACTTGAAACCCCTTTTCTTACTTATTACTATCATTCTCAATCTACTCTTAAAATGGGCGATATCTTAAGTGGTTTGATTAAATCTTGTGTGTTTGGTATGATTATAGCAATAGTTGGGTGTTATAAGGGTTTTAATACAACAGGTGGAGCAGAAGGTGTAGGTAAATCAACTATAAGCTCTGTTGTTACCTCATCTATACTTATTCTTATTGCTGATTATTTCTTGACATCATTTCTTAATTTTACACTTCATATTTAATATCGGAGGTTGAGTTGTCTGAAGAAAAAAAAGATGAATATGTAATTGTAATAAAAAATTTGTATAAGTCTCTTGCAGGTATTCAGGTGCTTGCAGATGTTAATTTAAAAGTAAGAAAGGGAGAAAATTTAGTTGTTATAGGAAGAAGTGGTGTTGGAAAAAGTGTTCTTTTAAAGCATATAGCTGGGCTTATGAAACCTGATAAAGGCGAAATTTATATAGATGGAGTAGAAATTACAAAATTAAATGATGCAGAATTGACAAAAGTTCAAATGAAACTTGGTATGGTTTTTCAAGGTGCAGCTCTTTTTGATTCGCTTAATGTTGATGAAAATGTTGGATTTTTTCTTTATAGATATAGAAGAGAGATGGGAAAAGAGAAAATAAAAGAAATTGTAAAAGAAAAATTAGCACTTGTTGGATTATATAATGTGGAAGATTTAAAACCAGCTGAACTTTCAGGTGGAATGAAAAAAAGAGTTGGGCTCGCTCGTGCATTAGCTGTGGAACCTGAAATTTTGCTTTATGACGAACCTACAACAGGCTTGGACCCTATTACAGCTGATGCAATTAATGATTTAATGATTGAAATGAAAAAAAAATTGAATGTTACCTCAATTATTGTTACACATGATATGGTGAGTGCTTATAAAGTTGGAGATAGAATTGCTATGTTATATGATGGGAAAATCATATTT
>CAZSCZ010000172.1:0-4549 GCA_964605455.1 uncultured Spirochaetia bacterium | reverse complement strand
AGCCCTATCCCTATAATCCACTTTATTGTTTTATTTTCATTTTTTAATAACTCTATATCATCTTTTGTAGCCATTTTATTCCAGATAGCTTTAATATCATCTTTCGTAGCCATATTCTTGATATCATCTTTCGTAGCCATTCGCTTTTCAATATCTGCTATATCGTCTTTCGTAGCCATATTTTTGATATCGTCTTTCGTAGCCATATTTTTGATATCATCTTTCGTAGCCATATTTTTGATATCATCTTTCGTAGCCATATCATTAATTCTTTCTGTTATTTCGTCTAATCGTTTCTCAAGATGTGCAATATGATTATACTGCCCCCGTAAAAGAAGAGGTATAGCTTCTTCTAATGTAATCATACCTTTCTTTTCTATATTTTCACGTGCTTTTTTTACAGCGCTATCAAGTATGGCTAAAATCAAACTCTCTTCAGCATCAGTTTCTGCATTATGTTTTTTATTTTCATATTTCTTCTGTTTCATATTTATAATATATATGATTATATCTCAAATGTCAAGTATGTTGTATAGTTGAAAGATATAGGCTTGATAGATTAAATCCTTTTAATATCAAACTCTTATTTGTTTCCATAATTTTCATATTCCCGTATGGTAAGCATTAATGCTAACATACTCTTTGCTCTCTGTTAATATTCATAATTTAAACTGAGTGATATTAAATGTGCATCATAATTATAATTAGCTGCTCTTTGATATTTATTATTTGAACTTGTTTTTATATATAAGTAGGTAGGAGATATAGAAAAATACTTGCTTATTTTAGTATAATAAGAAATGCCAAAAGAAACTGAGTTGATATCTACTTTTGAATTTAAAAATTTTCCTTCAATATCCTGTGCTGGCCTTGATTTGTATTTCTTACCAATGTATGAAAATAGAATTGAGAAATATTTATTTTTACTAAATAAATAGGTTACAGAAGGTTTAATATTAAAAGAGGTGTAACTATAATAATCTTCTATAAAGAATATATTTTGAGGGTCATATCCAAATATATAATTTTGATTTGAATTATTAATCTCAATTAAAAAATTTAATCCAAACAGAATTTTATTATTTAGTTGATATTGAGGCAGAAAGGATATTAGGTGTGAAGTATATTTTTGATTTTCATTGCTGGTATATCCGTCTGATTTTAACACTTTTTTATTATCATAAAAAGATAAATTTAAATCATATTCAATAGAAAGGAAAAGATTTTGAATTAAAGAAGAATTTTCAAGTATAAAAGTGATTAAATGATTCTTATAATCTTCAGCAGGCTCATCTTTTTGAAATTCAGTAAGATATAATGTTAATAAATCTGAATAATTTGGATATTTAAAAATTTGAAAACTGTAAGATAATGTGATAGGCGTTTGTTCAATACCAGTATAATTTAAGCTACACTCAAATCCATATTTATTTAAGTCATAAAGTCCTTGTCCCCATTCCTCATTTTTTCCGAATTTGTAATATTCTTTTAAGTAGTTAACAGCAGGTTTTAATGTTAAATTTGGAGAAATTTTCCATAAGTATTTAAGCATAAAATAATGGTCTTGAGAACGCTCTGAGAATTTGGATTCAGCGGAATTTCCAATTCCGGGTCCAGCATATCTTAATTGATAATATGTAATTAGTGAACCTTTATCAGTAAATGGAATAATATATGCTAAATCAGATAGAATATTATTGACAAAAAAGAGGTCTCCTGCAGATACCATTACACCTTCTTCTATCCCGAGATTAAAATATATTTGCGAAGCTAAATTTGAAGCAATAAAGAAAAATAGAATAAATAATATCAATTTTACTCTTCTCATAATTAATTTCTCCTTTTATCCTATAGATTTATATGAAGATTCAAATAAAGATGCAATAAAAGATAGCTATCAGGATATAGGCTTAAGCCATAATCAAAAGTTGAAGATGAAATTTGAATTTTAGAATATATCTTTTTCAATGCTGGGTAATATCCAATTAGCATAGTAACTTCTTTCTCGGATAATTGTAAGTAGTTGATACCTGTATATAATCCAAATTCTTTATAAGTTGAAGTTATGTCACTTATAGATGTTAAATCTAATTTAAAACTATCTGAGATTTTTACATCAGACAAATTTTTTATTTTAAGATTTATACTTCCAACAGAATATTTTATCCCAGAAAAGAATTTTACATTTCTTTCAATTTTTTTACCTAAAGTTAAAGATGGGGTAAAACCATAAGCAGAAGCACTTAAGTAATTTTTAGGAAGGAATAGTAAACCTGATATATACCACCCTGAAATACCAGGTGTAATTTCGGGTATATGTTCTTTTTCGTCAAAGATTTTATATTTTGATTGAAGATTAACCACACTAAGGATATCCCATAATAAAGAAGTGCCAATTTGAAATTTTTGAGAAGCAAATGTAGTCCCTGTGTTTTCAATATCAGTATTTATTTCAATAAAAAAGTCATTTGGTTTTGTAATAAAATCCAATGCTGTTTTTATCATTATACTCTGAAAATTAGCTGTTAAAGAATTATTAATAAATATTAAATACAAAAGAATTAATACTTTTCTTAATTTCATAATTTAAACTCCTTTTATAAATTTTGCTACCAGAGAAATTATAAATAAATTAGAAGCCCTATAATATTTCCTGCAAAATTACAAATCCAATATTAGGTATTGTAACAATATCAATTTCACCTTCTATAAATGCATCAGAATCTAAAATAATTTCTCCAGAAGCAGTATTAAATAAAGTTAAGATATTATCTGTTGTTTCAAAATATTTTTTCCCTAATATTTTACCATCATCACTAATAACAAAAATAGATATTTCTATCTTTTCTGCTGGGGTAGTCATTGCCTCATCAGAATAAAGCTGTAATTCACCAACTAATTGTAGTTTGTCAGAATATGATTCCATTGTTTTAATATTATCTATATCTCCATAGCGCTTTTCATTATTAATGTAAAACTCATCATCAAATTCACCAGTTTTTGAATTATAAGTTCCAAACCATCTAAAAGTATCACCACCTCCGTTTGCTTTTTTTGTTCCAAAGATTATGTTTCTTTTTTCCATTTTTAAATTATCATTATTTACAAAGAACTCACCCCAATTTTTAAAATCTTTAGGTAATTCTTTATTAAAATATGCTGTAAAATCAAAATATGCCAGTCCATCATCTCTTTTAGTGATATTTAGAATTTGAAAGCTTTGTTTGTCTCTTTTTCTGAATATCTGTTCAACACGAACAGTATTTCCATGGATATCTTTAAGAGTTCTTCCAGTTGATAGGTCTTCATTTCTTAATCTACTTGCAAATTGTCTTTGTTTATACAATCTACTCTTTTCTTTCCGAATTTCACTTTTTAGTTCTTTTTTTATATCGTGGGGACGTCTCTCCCCTTTTTTAATAAAAACAGGTATACCGCGCATCATTTCTTTCTTATCTTGCTCTGTCATTCCTTTTTTCTCAGAGAATTTACCAGTTGAATCAATCTTTACCATAAAACCTTTTCCTACAATTATCTCTTTTTTTGATAATTTGCTTAAAATAGACACTTCACCTTTTCCAACATATAATACTGTAGATACATCATCTTGTTTTATTACAAAAATTGTTCCTCTAACACCTATAACTGCTGTAGGAGTATCTACCTCCACATTATTACCTTTTTTAAGCTTAAGAATATTTACCCAAATTTTTCCAAATGTTAGTCCAAAAATAGTTTTCTTTGTATTTGCCTTTGTAATCTGCTCTTTTTTTAATTCAAATTCGCTATTTTTAGCAATTCTTATTTTAATATTTTTACCTATAATTACTTGTGCTGTCCCATTATTTCCAGTTAAAATTTTGTCCCCTACATAAATCTTTGTATTTAATTTTGCTTTAAAAGTTTGTCCTGATGCTTTTTTTATAGTTACATCACCAATAAGAAAGTTAATTTTACCATAAAAAATATTTTCAGACTTTGCAAAAAGTGTGGAGATAAAAAGCATAAATAGTCCGATAAATAACAATTTTTTATTATTCATATTGCACCTCCTTATAAATAATTTAGACTGTTCGGAAACTATAACTTAAAACATACCTAAAATTATAAATCACACACTTTGAATTTACCTACTTTCAAAAGGCACAAAATTTTACTCATTCTCGTCCTCACACCTGCATCCTGTAGGTGTAGGACTCCGCGCTCTCTGCCTATCCTACACTTACAGGATGTAAGTGGGGGATGTGCCTTTTCACATTCAATAATTGATAGTAATAAGCTACTTTATAAATTATATTTAGTAAAAAATTACTATAATAGCTCTTTCATTACATATATCATAATTTATACTTTTACAAATAATTTGAGCACACTAAAACAATTTTGTCAACATTTAAAATGCTTAAACTAAAATATAAACATATAAAATCAAAAGTCAAGGAAAATTAAAGGATGTTGAAAAATTACCCCCATTTTTAATGAATCCTTTTATAATATAATAAGTTGTAAAAACAGACCTTTAGGTCTGTTAAATATATTAAATTAACGC
>CAZSCZ010000171.1:0-4568 GCA_964605455.1 uncultured Spirochaetia bacterium | reverse complement strand
GGAGCAAGCATACCTAATTTATACCCCTGATTTTTCTTAAAATTTAAAATTACTGTGGAAAATTTGTTATTTTTATTTGTATATAATATATAAGAGGACGTTGAATTGATTGTTAAAATCAGATTTTTAAAATTTGATTTGACATTCAATTAAATAAAATTAATTTATAAGAGAGGTGTTAATATATGGAAACATTAAGTGAAGTAAATCTTAATAATTATAAAGGACAAAGAATGCTCCATCGTGCAGAAGACATCAATAATTTTTGGGCATTAAAAAAAACACATAACTTAAATTCAGATTTAACTTTGTTAGATAATGTTCAATTCATTTACGAACTGTCGTTAGCTGAAATGGAATTACATTCATTAGGGGCAAAATTTAAACTTAATAATGGACTTCGTGATTTTAAACTTTTAAATCCTTCCGAAGAGTTAGAAAATATTTTGATAAAAAAATCATCATATTTTAAAGCAATAAAAGACAAATTTACAGATTATTTTTATATAATTCAAAAAAATGTTACCAGATCAGTAAATCAATATTTAACGCATTGGATTTATCCCTACAAAGGAAAATTTCATCCACAAATGATAAGAGCTCTTATAAATATAATTGGTCTTAAAGAAGGTGATTTACTTTTTGAACCATTTTCAGGTAGTGGAACAACCGCTTTAGAAGCACAACTTTTAGGAGTGGATTGTATAGGGATTGATAT
Source organism: uncultured Spirochaetia bacterium (assembly GCA_964605455.1). Taxonomy (GTDB): domain Bacteria; phylum Spirochaetota; class JAHITG01; order JAHITG01; family JAFGFC01; genus CAZSCZ01. Next base: position 3,850 of record CAZSCZ010000171.1, on the reverse strand, counting down.
TTCTCCGTTGTGCGTACTACAAGGGAGAGTAAAAACTAATTCAATCTATGTAGTTGATGAGATTAAAAATTTGAAAGAAGAAATTATCTCTAAAAGTAATATATCTTTATTTAATAAAGAGGCTGATTTTTATAAGGTAGTAGAACCTATTAAAAATATTAATGTTAAAGAATTTTTTATATTAGCAAGATTGGTTGCCATAAGTGATAGTTTCCGTAGAAAAAGAGATTTTAGACAATCATTTATCAAAAATCTTAACTTAATGATTAAATCAATAGAATATTATCAAGAAATAAAAGAATTACTTAGTTTAAAATTAGGGAAAATTGAGATAAAAATTGGAGATGCAAGAAAAGTAGATTTGCCAGATAATTCAGTTGATGGAATAATTACATCACCCCCATATTCAATTGCACTTGATTATGTAGAAAATGATGCTCATTCATTAAATGATTTAGGATACAATTTAACAGATATGAGAGAAAAATTTATAGGTGTAAGAGGAAAAGGTAAATTTAAAATAGAACTTTATAATGAGGATATGAAAAAGGCTTATAACGAAATGTATAGAGTCCTTAAACCTGGCAGATATGCAGTAATAGTAATAGGAAATGCAACCTATCAAGGTAAAGAAATTCCAACTGTAGATTTTACAATTGATTATATGGAAAATCTTGGGTTTAAATTAGAAAAAAATATTCCTAAAATAATATTTGGGCTTTATAATATGATGAAAAAAGAAAATATTCTAATTTTTAAAAAGGAGATATAATTATGTGCAGGAATTGTTCGCAGAACAAATGGGTAAATAATGCTCAAAATTTCCTTCAAAATTCAAATAATAGAGATATCAAGTATCATACAGTAGATTATCTATTAAACCATGCAAATAATGGAAATGGGGCTTGTGGAATTAATAACAGAGTACCAATTGAAGATATTTTAACCTATCTGAGATCACTGAACTTTAATGTTACGAGGGAAGAATTTCAGCAAGGCACTTTAATTCAACTAAAACAGAAAGGAATTGTAGCAACTTTAATTTATCCAGGTCCACAAGGTGGTGTTTTTATTCCTTGCAGTGAAAACGAGATTATTCAAGTTGCTAATCAAGTAATAGACAGAGTAATCTCTGAATTAGAGCATTTGAGAGCACTGTTATGAAAATTACTGATAACTATATTAGACAGCTAGAAGATGTTATTAAACAAATGATTAAACCACTTAAAAATATACCTTTTAATCTTGTAATTGAAGCATTATCCGGTAAGAAAGTTATACCTTTTGACTTTTTTGATAAAGATGATAAAGCATTATTAGAATTACTTAAGGAAGTTGCAGAATTAGCAGGTAAAAAAATTAATCAAAATGGAATTATAAGAAAGCGTGCAAATGAAGTTGGTAATGATATAGAGGAATTTGTAAAGGAAGCTTTAAATGAAAAGAATTTAAAAGCAGAAACACCTATCTCTAAAAAAGGACATAAGAAGTCCACTGGTTATCCAGATATATTGTTTTGGTATAAAGGGAAACCTTATTATTTAGAGTGCAAAACTTTTAATATACAAAATATTGATACTACTCAAAGAAGTTTTTATTTTTCACCATCTGATGATTTTAAGGTTATATATGATACACATCATTTTCTTTTATCTTATGAAATGGTGGTGGTCGGGAGAAAAGATGATAAAAATATTTTTAAAACAAAACATTGGAAGTTGTTATCAATAGAAAATTTATCTGTAGATGTAAAATATGAATTCAATTCTGATAATAGAAGATTGTACTCTAATAAGGACGGAGCCAAAATATTAGCACAAGGAGATATTGAAATTTGATTTTAACAAATTTTCCACAGGGACTTTAAATTTTTAAGAAAAGATGAGAAAATGAGACCACATCCGTGTGGTCTCAAATAGTATATTTACCACAGGACGTGGTAGATATACTTTGTGCGAAAGCACAAATATAAACGAGCCTTTTGGAGCAAGGCGTCAGGCTGAATGGAATATACGTTCTTTTGATGATGAGCTGTGTGCCTGTCCCACACCTATTGCTTTTATGTGTTGACTTTGCTTTTTGATCTTCCCCAATAGGTGTGGGAGAAGGCACACGACGGACATTCAATACTGGGTTTACAGAGCAGGCTCGGAGCGGAGCATACGGAAGACAGCCGATAGGCTGGCTGAAGGCGAGCATCCGAGACTGCGTCAATCTGGATTGAGCCTTGCGACAAAAGGCGAGTTGAGATTTTTTAGGTGATTTTATGAATATTATAAGATGTGCTATTTATACAAGAGTTTCTACTGAAGAACAGGCAAATAAAGAAATTTCATCTCTGGACGCACAAGAGGATTTACTTATCAATTACATTGAAAAAAGAAAAAATCAAGGATATAAATTAGTTGCTATTTACAGAGAAGAAGGTATCTCTGGCACTTCTTTAAAAAACAGGGTTGAATTACAAAAATTACTTTTAGACGCACAATTGAAAAAATTTGATTTAGTATTAGTTACAGATTTAGATAGAATTGGCAGAAATTTAAAAGATTTTGTAAATATCTGGGATATATTCAAAAATAATAACATAGGATTTATCGCAATCAATCAGAATATAGATACATCAACAATCACAGGGGAAGCCTTAATCCAGCAATTGATGGTATTTGCGGAATTGGAAAGCAAGATGAATAAGCAAAGAGCAGAGCAAAAGAGGAAATATGAAATAACAAAGAAAGGGAGATGGTATGGCGGCACAGTGCCATTGGGATATAAATATAATTCAAAATCAAAATTATTAATTCCAGATGAGAAAGAGAAGAAAATCATACAGGAGATATTTGATTTATACATAAAAGAAGAAAGTCTTTACAAGGTAAGGGATAAAATAAATGAGAAAGGATACAGGACGAAGACAGGGAAATTATTTTCAGCAGAAGCAATCAGGAGTATTTTAAGAAATCAAATATACATTGGAAAGGTAAAATATAAAGATAAATATTATGATGGAGTTCATCAGGGGATAATTGATAAAAATAAATTTGAAGCAGTGCAGAATATACTGGATAAAAATAAATCTATCCGAAAATCAGAGAAAAATAATAAATATATTTTCATATTGAAAAATTTACTCAAATGTGGAAAATGTAAATCAGCGATGATTGGCACACCAGAGAAGGGAGGGAGATTTTTGTATTATAGATGTAATGGTAATGCAAAATTTGGGAAAGGTTATTGTGATATAAAATTTGTATCAGCAGAAGATATAGAAAAAGCGGTTGAATGGGGATTAAAAGAGATAAGCCAGAGAGAAGATGTATTTAATCGGGTTATAGATAAAGCGAATAAATCAGGACAGGCAGAAGTGAAGAAATTAGAGCAGGAAAAACTCCAGAGAGAAGCAGAATTAAAAAATATAAATCAATCTATCAGGATATTTATAAATTCATTGAAAGATGGGAGAAAGACACTTGGAATGATAGAAGATGAGTTGGAGAGATTGGAAAAGAGAAAAAATGAGATAGAGCGAGAAATAAATTTACTTGAAATAGAGATAAAAAATAAAAAGAAATATGTCATCAATCGGGAATTAATGAGGAAAGTATTAAAAGAATTTCAGGAGTTATACGACAGAGTGAAAATAGAGCAAAGAATAAATTTAATCAGATTATTGGTAAGGGATATAGAATATTATGGAGATAAAATAAAGATAAGATTAAGAGACTTAACAGATACAGGGTATAGATTAGACCTACTACTGAACGAGCCGTATAGGTTCGCTCAGTGGCAGGTCATGCTCCCCGGGCAGGACTCGAACCTGCAACCTAGTGGTTAACAGCCACCCGCTCTG
>CAZSCZ010000170.1:0-4581 GCA_964605455.1 uncultured Spirochaetia bacterium | reverse complement strand
GAGAAATATTGCTGCTTTTTGGCGACCTGTTAACTTCTCTTTCTTCTTGTGATGAATAGGAGTTGCTTTGTGCATAGTAGTAACACGAGTAGGTGTCTTCTTTTCTTTTGTTTTAGCAGTAGGCTGGGAGGTCGTTGCCTCCGCCATTATTTTTCACCTCCATATATTTTTTAAAAGTATTTAGAAATTATAATCTAATACATATAAACAATTAAAACATTACCTTTTTCTAAATCAGACAACACTTCAGCCTCTTTTAGCGACAGAAAGGTGGCTTACATCTCAAATGCACAAAATTTTACTCATCCTTACTTCATCTAATGTTTTATAAAAATTTAATATTCTCTAAAATAAATGTCAAATAAAAAAATAAGAGTGTTGAAAAATTACCCCCATTTTTAAGGAATCCTTTTATAATAAGTTGTAAAAACAGACCTTTAGGTCTGTTAAATATATTAAATTAACACACCTAAAGGTGTGTTTTTACATTTTTTATCAATATATTACATATTGTTAATGCATATATAAAATATTTTTTCAACACTCTTAATAAAAAATTGTGACTGTTGTAAAATTTATAATTTCACGTAAAATCACAATTGTAAGGGACAAGCATATCTGTTCATTACTTACATTATTTTACAGTTATGTTGGAAATAATATGAATAATTTTAGAATACCACCTAAATAAAATTTGACTTTATATATATATTTATTTATATTTGTAATGTTATGCGAGATTATATTTTAATATTAATGTATTTATTTGTTGTTACGAGATATTCAATAAGTCAAACAAATAAAAATATATATCCACTTATAAAAATAGATCTATATCTTGAAATGAAAAAATATAAAGAAGCTTTTCAGGAAATAAAAAATATAGATTTTAATAAAATAAAAAATGACGAGAGACCTTATGTTTTTAATAAGGTAGGATTTATATATTATAAGATTAATGAATACAATAAAGCACTTGAGTTTTATTTTAAAGCATTAGAATACAACCCAAAAATCCCGTATATCTATAATAATATTGGGGCAATTTATTATGCATTAAAGAAATACAAAGAAGCAAAAAAATATTATTTAAAAGCGCTTTCTATTATGTCAAATTATGCAAAGGTTCTTGTAAATCTTGCAGTAGTGGATTTTTATTTAAAAAACTACAATGAATCATATAATTGGTTTAAAAAGGCATTAAAATGTGATAAAGATTATGTAAAAAAAAGATTTAAAAAAAAGAAAGCAATGGATAAACTAAAAGAGCTTATAAAAGAACATCCTGAGGACAAAGAGTTAAAAAGAATTCTAAAATGGGCACAAAAATATCAAAACAAAGATATTTATGAGTTAAAGCTCTTCTTTTGAAATCTGATAATTTGATACTTTTACAAATTTTATCCCAAGTTCGTAAAGGTCCTCATCAATTTTATTTTTCCACATAATTTGCCCTGTAAATTTCGTTATGATCGCTTTTTCTTTAAAAATTTCTCCTTCAATATATGAGCCTTTTACTATATCTTGAGTATCCCCTTCTATAAAAAGACATATTCCACCTCTACTTATATCTTTAACCTTTTTCTCTATTTGGGTTAAATCAGTTGGTGATACTACTTTTATTTTTACATTCATACTTTCTGTGATCGGTATCCTTTTATACATTCTCCGATCGCGTGGATAGCTACAAATTCTATTCTTCCCTTCATATTTTGCCCTATATAATGCACCATCTGCAATCTTAAACAATTCAACCTCATCTTTGAAAGTATCATTATAAAATGTTGCAACACCACCACTTACTGTTACTTTCTTCTTGAATTTTAATCCCTCTACTTCTTTTCTTAATTTCTCAGCTACAAATAGAGCATCTTTTTTAATTGTTTCTGGAAGAATTACTACAAATTCCTCGCCACCATATCGTATAACAACATCTGAAGTGCGAAGATTATCCTTGAAGGTTTCAGCAATTGCTTTTAATACTTTATCACCTTCCAGATGTCCATAACAATCATTATATATTTTAAAATCGTCTATATCAAATATAACTAATGAAAATGACTCTTTCTTTCTTTTTGATTTTGCAACTTCTTCTTTTATTCTCATTTTGTAATATCTATAATTATATAACCCGGTTAATTCATCTACTAATATCCTTTTCCGAATATTTTCAAAAATTCTTTTATCAATTACTAATGGGTCATAAATATACTGTCGCTTTATATTAAAAAAATAATCTAACATAGCAATTTCTATTCCAACATCTCGTTTTAGCAATTTGGTCAGACGAAACAGATGAGATACTATCTCCTTCCAAATATGTTCAGCTAACTGTGGTGGAAATTTTATATAGGTTAAATAATATAAAATTAAACTATATACCTGATTGTTATACTCGCTTTTAAGATGCTTTATTCTTTTCCTTATATTTTCTGAAACAAGTGACTCATCTATAAAGCCTTTTATAATTTCATTTGAAATTTCTTCTTTATCTAATACAGAAAATATTATTTCAGCTTTTTTACGCATTTCCGTCCCTCCTGCGGATAATTTTACCACACAAAGGTAAAATATAAAAAATTTATTTTTGTAATTTTTCTAAAAACTGATAGAAAAAAATCATATATAATATCAAAAGTCAAGAAAAATTTGAGAGGGTTGAATAGTTATAATGTTTTTAAAGACCACTTTTATAATAAGCTTTAAAAACAGACCTTTAAGTCTGTTAGATATATTAATTTAACATACCTAAAGGTATTTTTCTAAATTTTTTTATCAACATATTACATCTTGTCAATGCTATTACTGACGAACGAAAGGTCCATATTTACATAAACTTCGCATACTCAACTGTTCTTGCAAGCCATTCGTCAGTCCCCTGCACCTAACCCCGCGAAATATTAAAATCCAATTTTAACCTATAAATTTAAAAATCGTAATAAGCAATGTTATCAAAGCAAATCCAATAGTAAAAAATGTGAACATCATTGTGAATCGCTTATTCATATCTTCAAAATTTTCTACTATAAGGGTAACAAAATGTCTAATAGATTTCTTATCCTTCTTCTCTATTGCCTCTGTTAATTCATCCTCTAACACTTCTGCTACTGCACTCATATTTTATTACCTCATTTTAATTAATATTTATCTTTTATTTTCAAATTTAACTACTTATTTCTATTTGTCAAGAAATATAAAGCAAAAATTTTTGTTGTTCATATATTTTATGCGTAAATCATATCCTGTTAATCTGGTATTGGGAATTAAGATAATAAAGTGGCTAAATGAGTAGCCGGAAAAAGATGAATGGAATAAGCAGAAAAAAATTATTGACAATAAAATATTGCTTATATTGTTAATAATGCATATTACTAAAGGGTTTAATTGCAAAGTCAAAAGATGTAAAGCATGGTAAATTTATCTGAAATAAATAAAGAAAAAGAAAAAATAAATATAGAAAAGTACAAACTTGATTTTAAAACATTCCTCTCCCCCTCATTCATATAAAGTTTATAAAGTTTTGCTCCGGCCCTAAAACAAAAAAATTTGACTTTTTATATAAAAATAATATATTTTATTTATGAGCTTAAATTTACTAACATTATTATCTTCATACACTTCATTTCTATTTTTTATGATTTTTTTCCTTTCTGCGCTTGTGAATTGGCAAAAAAATAAAAAATGCCTGATATATGCTTTTCTTTTTCTTGCCACCACATTAATTATTTTTGGTGAATATATGTTGGAAAGTGCACCACCAATTGCAAGTCAGATAATTTTTTGGCATAAATTCAGACATATTGGCGCCATTTCTCTTATACTTTTATTTCCATTAACTATTAGAACATTATTTAATATCAAAATGACGAATTTTTATCTCTATTTCTTAATAATTCTTTCTTTATTTCTATTAATAGTTTTATTCCCAACAGAATTAATTATCTCAAATAAAATTACTATAGGTGCAAATATACTAAAAGGTACTCCTGGAACTTTTCATATTTTTTATCCATTTTTATTGGCAGGAATTCTAATTAATGAATATTTACATTTATTTAATCTTTATCGGAAAAAAGGAATAAAGGAAAAGAAGTATTTAAAATTACTGCTTTTAGGAACTGGTATTGCTATTATTTCAGGATTTTATGATTTATTTGGAGCATTTTTTGATTTTTTTATTTCAGGTATTCCAAGTTGCTTTACATATGGCTTATTTTTTATGATTTTGATAATGGGAATAGCATTTTTGTTAAGATTTTTTGAAATTTTATATGAATTACAAAGAAGTGAGAAACAGATACGAAATCTTTTGGATAAATCAAGGATGGAGACATTTGAGCTTTTGGAATTGATTACATCTACAATTGAAGCAAGAGATAAATATACAGCAGGGCATTCTCAACGTGTTACTAAATATGCTTTAAAAATAGCAGAGATTTTAAATCTATCGGATAAGGATAAACAATTATTAAAAAATGCTTGTCTCCTTCATGATATTGGAAAAATTGGTGTTCCTGAATCTATTTTAAATAAACCAGGTAAGTTGACAGAAGAGGAGTATAACGAGATAAAGAAACATCC
>CAZSCZ010000169.1:0-4621 GCA_964605455.1 uncultured Spirochaetia bacterium | reverse complement strand
AAAGTCTCCTGATGGATGATTATGCACAAGAATAATTCCAGTTGCATAATATTTTATCGCAGGTGAAAAAATTAATTGTGGTGATATTATATTTTCTACTATGTTTCCAAGTGATATAATCTCATCATAAATAACATTATTTCTTATGTTTAAATAAAGTCCCCTCAATGCTTCTTTTTTCATTTTCCTCATTTCACTCACATATTCATAAACTTCTTCTGGTGTTCGTAATGTTATTTCCCCTGAATTTTTATATAAGAATAATCTTTTGGCTAATTCAAATAATGCAACAATCTGACAAGCTTTTACAAAAGGTATGTCTAACTCTTTCTGAATCTTACTTACATTTTTAGTATTAAGAATTTCTATCCGTCCATAATCACAAAGAATTCTCTTAGAAAGAGACATAACATCTTCTTTCTTTGTCCCAGTATTTAACAAAATTGCCAAAAGTTCTGCATTGCTTAATGCATCAGGTCCTATTTCTCTCAATTTTTCCCTGGGACGCTTAAAAAGTGGCAAGTCTTTTAACTTATAAACTATCCTTGTCTGTTCTTTCATATATATATTATATACAAAAATTTCTTTAAATTTTTCCAGACTTAATCTATATATCTACTTTTTTAGAAGCTTTTATCACAACAAAACTTCCTTCACCATATCCTTTTTTATATTTCTGGATACTTCTAATTTTATCAAGTTCCCCAAAGATTGTCTGTATAATTTCAAAATTATTAAACCCAGTATTCTTTAGTATTTTAATAACTTCATCAGTTGAATAAAATGTAGCAGGCTTATAAAATTTGCTTCTTTCTTTTTTTAATTGATAAAACTTTCCAACAGGAGAATCTTTATCTATAAATCCTACTATTATTATTCCATTATCTTTTAAAATCCGTCTAATTTCCTGAAAACTTTTAAAAATATTGTCAACAAAACAAATAGTAGTTACAAAAAGTGCGAAATCAAAACTTTTATCATTTAATGGTAATTCTTCAGCTATTCCCTTATACACTTTAATACCCTTTTTTTCCGCAATTTTTCGCATCGCATCTGAAGGTTCTACCCCAATTTTTACGCCTAAAGGTTGTGCAAACCTTCCTGTCCCAACACCTATCTCTACACCTTCCTTATCTGCTGGAATAAAATGTTTTACTGCTTCAAGCTCAGAAAGATATATATATTTGTTCTTTTCAAACCATTTTTCATATTCATTGTAATATTGCTCAAATACTTCTGTTTTAGCCATATTTCTTACTCCTGCTAAATAATATTTTTAATTTATTTTACTTTCAGTATTGAAAGAAATGCTTCCTGAGGAATATCTACATTCCCTATCCGTTTCATTCTTTTTTTTCCTTCTTTCTGCTTTTCTAAAAGCTTTCTCTTCCTGGTAATATCACCACCATAACATTTTGCTGTAACATCTTTTCTAAGTGGCGGAATACTTTCACGAGCTATAACTTTGCTTCCAATCGCAGCTTGAATTACAACTTCAAAAAGCTGGCGTGGAATAACCTTTTTTAATTTCTCAACAATTTTCCTTGCCTGATAATAGGCTTTCTCTTTATGAACTATAATTGAAAGTGTATCTACTATCTTTTTATGAACAAGAATATCAACTTTCACCAGGTTGGATTGTCTAAATCCTATAAGTTCGTAATCAAACGAAGCAAAACCTCTACTTACTGATTTTAATCTATCAATAAAATCAAAAATAATCTCTGCAAATGGTAGTTCATAGACAAGTTCTACCCTCGTTGGATGTATATATTCTGTTTTAATATATTCGCCTCTATACTCTTGCATAAGTTTCATAATATTTCCGATATATTCTGATGGCGTAATTATTAAAGCTTTTACATATGGTTCTTCAATTTTCAAAATTTTTTCACCTGATGGAAAATCTGCTGGATTTGTAATTTCCATTATCTCACCATTCTGCAAATAAATTTTATAGCTAACATTTGGAGCAGTTACTACAAGTCCAACATCAAATTCTCTTTCTAATCGTTCCTGCACAATCTCAAGATGTAAAAGCCCCAGAAAACCACATCTAAATCCTAATCCAAGTGCAGTTGAATTGTCCGGACTACAGGATAAAGCAGAATCATTTAATCTTAATTTTTCTATCGCATTTTTTAGTTCCTCATATTTATCCCCTTCTATAGGATAAATCCCAGCAAATACCATTGGTTTAACTTTTCTAAATCCTGGCAAAGGACTCTTGGTAGAATTGTTTGCAAGAGTAATTGTATCACCTATATTCACATCACTTATCTGCTTTATCCCTGCAATAATATATCCTACATCACCTGCTGAAAGCTTTTCACATTTTTTATGTTTTAATTGATAATAACCTACTTCAGAAACTTCATAAGTATGAGAAGATGACATTAAAAGGATTTTATCACCTGGTTTTACTTCACCATCAAATATCCGAACCTTTAATATAACTCCACGAAATGAGTCATAATATGAATCAATAATTAATGCTTTAAGAGGAGAATTTATGTTACCTTTTGGTGGTGGTATGCGGTTTATTATTATCTTTAGTAATTGTTCAACTCCTTCACCGCTTTTTGCACTTATTGATAGAATCTCTTCTTGGGGAATAAGCAACATATTTTCCATCTCTTCTTTTACTTTTTTAATATTAGCAGAAGGCAAATCTATTTTATTTATTACACCAATTATTTCAAGATTATTTTCAATAGCAATATTATAATTAACAATTGTCTGTGCCTCAATTCCTTGAGTAGCATCAATAAGCAAAATTGCTCCTTCACAGGCCGCAAGAGAACGGGACACTTCATAATTAAAGTCCATATGACCAGGTGTATCAATTAAATTTAATATATATTCTTCACCATTAAAATTATAATACATTCGTGCGGTTTGCGATTTAATTGTAATTCCACGCTCGCGCTCTAAATCCATATTATCAAGCACAAGTTCCATACTATCTTTAGGCTTTATACCTGTAATCTCTAAAAACCTGTCCGCAAGTGTTGACTTTCCATGATCTATATGTGCTATTATTGAAAAGTTCCTTATATTCTTCATAAAATTTTTTCTATTCCTTTCCCTATCTTAACTGAAATAATTAAATATGTCTCCTAAATATGTTAATTTATGAAATTTAATATCAACAATCAAGAATTGCGAAAAAATTTCACTTTAAAAAAGTTGAATTCTTTAAAAAAATGGTGCATAATATATATAGAAAAGCAAAGATTAAAGGTTAAAGTTGAAATGGCGATGTTTTAATTGTTTGTATGGATTAAATTATAATTTCCGAATAATTTTAGGGGAAATAGGTGATGAGTAAGAAAATAAGAATGAAAAAAGGTATAATTTTGATACTATTTTGGCTTTTCAGTATTGTTCTGATATTTAACAAAACATATGCAAATTTTTCAAGTGGTACCTCTTTTGGCACAGGAGTCAGCCGTAGTTCCATAGCGCTTGGAGATATTAATGGTGATGGATATTTGGATTTGATTACCACAGGATGGGATGACAATAAGTACAGGCTTGACAAATATACAAATAATGGAGCTGGAATTTTTTCAGGGCCAATAACAAACTGGGGCATAGGAGTCTATTATAGTTCCATAGCGCTTGGAGATATTGATTGTGATGGTGATTTGGATTTGATTGTCACTGGTTCTAATAGTAGTGGTCCGTGACTTGACAAATATATAAATGATGGGAAAGGAAATTTTTCAGGTCCAATATCTTTTGGCATAGGTATTAAATACAGCTATATCGCACTTGGAGATATTAATCAGAACGGTGCTTTAGATTTGATTGTCACTGGAGATGATGGCACCAATTCCAGGCTTGACAAATATATAAATGATGGCACAGGAAATTTTTCAGGCACATCCTTTGGCACAGGAGTTAGATGGAGTTCCATAGCGCTTGGGGACATAGATGGTGATGGCGATTTGGATTTGATTGTTACTGGATATGATGGCAGTAACCGCCTACTTGGCAAATACACAAATGATGGTGCTGGCAATTTTTCAGGTCCAACATATTTGGGCACAGGGGTTTCTAGTAGTTCCATAGCACTTGGGGATATAGATAATGATGGTGATTTAGATTTGATTGTTACTGGCCTTGATGACAGTTTGAAACGCAATCTTGACAAATATATAAATGATGGGAAAGGAAATTTTTCAGGTCCAACATATTTGGGCACAGGGGTTAATATCAGTTCTATAGCGCTTGGCGATATTAATAATGATGGCTATTTGGATTTGATTGTCACTGGAAGAAATGACAGTGGTGATAAGTTGCTTGATAAATATATAAATGATGGCACAGGAAATTTTACAGGCCCAACATCCTTTGGCACAGGAGTTCAATTTAGTTCCATAGCGCTTGGGGATATAGATGGTGATGGTGATTTGGATTTGATTGTCACTGGGGAGGCCCTCCTTAAACACTGGCTTGAGAAATACATAAATACTAGCTCTACATCAAATAGCCCGCCAAATGCTCCAACTGTATTGAATACTGTTGATTCCAACGGTTATTGGCGATTTGTCTGGGCTCCAGCTTCTGATGACCATACTTCAACAAATTTAATCCGATACAAAATCGCTATTGG
>CAZSCZ010000168.1:0-4649 GCA_964605455.1 uncultured Spirochaetia bacterium | reverse complement strand
AGCAACTTTTAAAAAATGCAGAGATTGCTAAAAATGAGTTTATTCCTATATGTCAAGATACAGGTTTTACTGTAATATTTATGGAAATAGGTCAGGATGTGAAATTTACAGGTGGTTCTTTAAAAGAAGCAGTTACAGAAGGTGTAAGAAGTGGATATACAGAAGGCTATTTAAGGAAATCAATAATTAAGAATCCGCTTACTTCACCTGAAAATACAGGAGATAATACTCCTCCCATTCTTTATATAGATATAGTTCCGGGTGATAGAGTTAAATTAACTGTATTTCCTAAGGGTGGTGGATCAGAAAATATGAGTCGCGTAAAAATGCTGGAGCCAGCAGAAGGTGTGGATGGGATTAAAAAATTTGTGATTGAAACAGTAAAATTAGCAGGTGCAAATCCGTGTCCACCAATAATAGTTGGAGTGGGTATTGGTGGCACATTTGATTATGTTACATATCTTGCTAAAAAAGCACTTTTGAGAAAAATAGGAGAACGACATCCTGATGAGAAAATTGCAAAATTTGAACTTGAATGGCTTAAAGAAATAAATGATTTGGGAATAGGTCCATCTGGATTTGGTGGAAGAGTTACTGCTTTAGATTTGTTTATTGAAGTATTTCCTCGTCATATTGCTACATTACCTGTTGCAGTAAATATACAATGTCATGCTGCAAGGTGTAAAACTTATGTTTTGTAATTTAAAATAACTAAACTATGATTAGATGCGAATGTTCTGGAATTTAGGAAATAAATGGTAATATTTTACTTGCTTATATGTTTTTAAATTATAATTTTGAACACTCTTATATTATGTAGAGAGGTATATGGACATAGTAAGAATTGAAACTCCATTAATAGATAAGATTATAAAAGAGTTAAAGGTTGGTATGCAGGTTTTACTTTCAGGAATTGTATATACAGCAAGGGATATTGCTCATCAAAAATTAGTGGATTTAGCTTTGCACAACAAACCATTTCCATTTGATCCTAAAGGGAGTGTAATTTATTATGTTGGTCCAACACCAGCTAAGCCGGGATATATTATAGGTTCTGCAGGTCCTACTACAAGTTGTAGAATGGATTCATTTACACCAATATTACTTGATATGGGTATTAAAGGGATGATAGGTAAGGGGCCGCGTTCAAAAGAAGTTGTGGAGTCAATACAAAAAAATGTTGCTATATATTTTGGTGCAACAGGGGGCGCTGGAGCGTTGATATCAAAGTCTATTATTGAATCAGAAGTTATTGCATTTGAAGAATTAGGCACAGAGGCTATAAGAAAACTTAGAGTAAAAGATATGCCGCTAATAGTAATAAATGATTGTTATGGAAATGACCTTTATATTGAAGGGCAGAAGAAATGGCAAAGGAAAAAGATATGAGATGTAGAAAAAAAGTTTCAATAATAGGTGCAGGACATGTTGGTGAAGTTACAGCCTATTTAATATCTTCAAAAGAGATTGCAGATGTTGTGCTTATGGATATAATAGAAGATATGCCTGCTGGAAAAGCTCTTGATATGGTTGAGGCTGGGGCTGTAGAGAGGTTTGATTCAGAAGTTAATGGAACAAGTTCTATGGATAAAATTAAAGATTCTGATATAATAGTAGTAACAGCTGGTGTAGCAAGAAAGCCCGGTATGTCAAGAGAGGATTTAGTTAAAACTAATGCCAAAATTATCAAGTCAATTGCAGAAAAGATTAGAAGAATTGCCCCAGATTCTATTGTGATTATGGTTACAAATCCAGTAGATGTATTAACTTATCTTTTATGGAAAATTACAGGGTTTGATAAGAGGAAAGTGATTGGGCAGGCAGGAGTTTTAGATAGTGCAAGATTTAGATATTTTATATCAAAAGAGTTGGATGTATCAGTTGAAGATATTTTTGCAATGGTACTTGGGGGGCATGGTGACTCAATGGTGCCTCTGCCTCGATATACCACTGTATCAGGTATCCCTTTACAAGAACTACTTAGTAATGAAAAAATTGAGAAGTTAATAGCAAGAACAAGAAATGGTGGAGCCGAAATTGTTAAACTACTTAAAACTGGAAGCGCTTATTATGCACCTGCTGCATCTGTTACACAGATGGTGGAATCTATACTTCTTGATAAAAAGAGGATTTTACCTTGTTCAGTAATGATTAATGGCGAGTATGGAATAGATGATGTTTTTATAGGGGTGCCTGTTAAATTGGGAAAAGATGGTGTTGAACAGATAATTGAGCTTAAATTGACAGATGAGGAATTAAAGTCTCTTCAGAAAAGTGCTGATATTTATAAACAGCATATTCAACTTGCATTTAAAGCAATAAGTTAAATGAAGGGAGGAGGTTATTATTTAGTGAGATGGGAGATAATGTAACACGAAAGATTTTAAAAACGCATTTATTGACAGGGAGTCTAATACCTGGGGAGGAAATTTCAATAAGAATTGATCAAACGCTTACACAGGATGCAACTGGAACTATGGCGTGGTTACAATTTGAAGCAATAGGATTAGCACACATAAAGAATGAATTAGCTGTAAGTTATGTTGACCATAATACGCTTCAATGTGGTCCTATGAATTCAGATGACCATATATTTTTACAGACAATAGCAGCTAAATCTGGAGCTTATTTTTCTAAGCCAGGGAATGGAATATGTCACCAATTACATCTTGAACGATTTGGTAAGCCTGGTAAAACATTATTGGGTTCAGATAGTCATACACCGACCTGTGGTGCACTTGGAATGGTAGCAATTGGAGCTGGTGGACTTGATGTTGCTTGTGCTATGGCAGGTGCCCCTTACTATATGAAAATGCCAGAAATAATTGAAGTGAAACTTTCAGGTAAATTAAGAGCCTTTGTTAGTTCTAAAGATATTATTTTGGAAATATTGAGAAGGGTCGGGGTGAAGGGTGGTGTAAATAAAATATTTGAATATACAGGCGAAGGTATAAAAACTCTTTCTGTCCCGGAAAGAGCTACTATTACTAATATGGGAGCTGAACTGGGTGCAACTACTTCTATTTTTCCAAGCGATAAAAATACATTTA
The DNA here is from genome assembly GCA_964605455.1 of uncultured Spirochaetia bacterium. Taxonomy (GTDB): domain Bacteria; phylum Spirochaetota; class JAHITG01; order JAHITG01; family JAFGFC01; genus CAZSCZ01. The sequence continues at coordinate 1,599 of CAZSCZ010000168.1, read as the reverse complement.
AGTTTTTAAAATCATTGAAAAGAGAAAAAGACTTTATACAAATACTTCCTGATAAAGATGCAGAATATGAAGGCAGAATTGAGATAAATCTTTCAGAATTGGAACCTTTAATTGCACGACCTCATATGCCTGATAATGTAATAAAAGTCAAAGAGATTGAAGGTTTAAAGTTGGATCAAATTTGTATTGGTAGTTGCACTAATTCTTCATATCAAGATTTAATGAAGGTAATAAATATTTTGAAAAACAAAAAAGTGCATAAAAATGTGAGTGTAATATTATCACCAGGCTCAAGAAATGTTTATGAAATGTTATCCAGAAACGGTGGATTGGAAGTATTAATATCTGCTGGGATAAGAGTTATAGAGCCGGTATGTGGACCGTGTATAGGAATGGGCTGGTCACCACCATCTGGTGGAAAATCTTTAAGAACATTTAATAGAAATTTTAAAGGGCGAAGTGGTACCCCTGATGCTGAGATATATTTAGCTTCACCTGAGGTAGCAGCAGCATCTGCCTTAACAGGTGAAATTACGGATCCACGTTCTTTAAAAATTAAGTATGTCCAAGTAAAACTTCCTAATAAAATGTTTATCTCTGATGCATTGTTAATACCTCCTTCCAGAGCTGGACAAGAAGTTGAGGTGATAAAAGGACCAAATATAAAGGAAGTGCCTATTAAAGAAAAATTAAATAATGAGTTTATTCAGGAGGTTTTATTAAAAGTTGGGGCTAATATTACCACAGATGATATATGTCGTTGCCTTGTTGGCTTTCTCTGTCGTTCCAGGTCTCGCCATGCGGCATGTAGACGCCTATCTAAGTCCTTTCTTTGTTGGACAGGGCCTCAATTGGGATGGTTTCACCATTACCAGTAATTATGGTTACTGGAGTCCCATTTCAATTATGATTGTTGTGGCAGTGATTTTTACCTCGCTATTTGTCTGGCTATTATTTATCAATCGCAAGGCACAAAAAGTGAAGCAGTTTAATATTGTTTTTGCTGCAGAGCGCCCATATAGACCTGAAACAACCCATTTTGCATGGAATTTTTTTGCACCCTATCGCAAGGCTTTAGGCTTTTTAATGCAGCCCTTTGTTATTCGTTTCTGGGAAACAATAACCGATCTGCTGCATACAATTGCTGACTTATCGCGTCGCTTCTATACCGGTAATGGACAGACCTATGCCATTCAATTACTGGCCTTTGTTGTTATTGTTTATCTTTTCAAAATGGAGTTTTAGCGATGCAATTTGAATGGATACAAATACCTTACGCCCTGTTAACCTTATTTATTGTAATTAACTTTGGATTACTAATGAATGCCTTTGTGGCAAAAATTGGTGCGAGAGTTGGACGTAGACATGGTATTCCTATTCATCAGAATTATTTAGATCTGATTAAAAATTATGGTATTAGAAGTTCTATCACCCATGGCATGATGTTTTATATGGGACCGGTATTTCGCCTAACGGGTGGTGTAGGCTTGTTAATGTTTGTCCCCACCATCTATGATTCAGTGATGTTCTCTAATTTTTCCTTCTCAGGTGATTTAATTCTTGCCCTATATTTTATCTTTTTCGGAACCCTGGGTATGG
>CAZSCZ010000167.1:0-4654 GCA_964605455.1 uncultured Spirochaetia bacterium | reverse complement strand
TTTTGTTTTAGAAAATTTTTTTACTTTAAAGTCTGATACTGCAGCGGACATTATGAGAATTGAATTATCAGTTAAATGCTTCTTTATTGCAAAATACATATCATTAACTGTAATTGCTTTAATATTTACAGTATTGTATGGTAATTTTGTAGAGATGTTCCCATAAATTAAAATAACATTTTTAGTATATTTCCTAAATTCCTTTGCTATTGCAACTCCCATTTTACCAGAAGAGAAATTTCCAATAAACCTTACAGGGTCAATTGGTTGTATTGTACCACCAGCAGTTACAATAATTTTTTTTTGTTTTAAAATTTTTTTTGCTTTAAGATAAAACATCTTCTAATACTATTTCAACAATTTTATTAACATCAGCTAATCTGCCTTTTCCAATATCACCACAAGCAAGTTCACCCTCTTCTGGTTCTATAATGAATATTTTTTCTGATTGCTTTAATTTTTTTATATTCTCCTGCACAGCAGGATTTTTATACATTGCTGTATTCATTGCAGGTGCTATAAATATATTTCTTTTAAACGAAAGAGCCAAAGTTGAAAGTAAATCATCTGCAATACCATTTGCAATTTTTCCAATTATATTTGCAGTTGCAGGAGCTATAAGCATTGTTTTACATATTTCTGAAAGACTTATATGAGGCATATCAAAGTTTGAATTTTCAGCAAACATATCAATAAATACAGGATTTTCTGACAGAGTTTTTAAAGTCAGTGGGGTTATAAAATTTGTGGCGTTTTTTGTCATTACAACCCAAATATCAATCTCTTTTTTTTTAAGCTCTCTTATAATTTCACATGCTTTATAATTTGCAATACTTCCAGTAATTCCAAGTAGCAGTTTGGTTTTCATACGACTCAATTTATTTAATTTGCTTTATAAAATCAAGAAATTTTTATTTTTTTCTCTTTTTTTTAGGTTTACTACCCCAGCCACCAAGTAATGGATTCCTTTTTAAATTTTCACTTAGTTCTTTTAGATTTTCTGCGCTGTCTTTAAGTGCAGCCATTGTTTCTTTAATTATATCTTTACTTTCAGCTAAACCCTCTGACATCTTTCTGAAATTTTGTAGAGTTTGCATAAACGCACCATTCGGATCACTGAGCTGTGCTGTTAAAAGTTGAACATTTTTTATAATTAAATCTGTAGGAGTTGCTGGCACCTCAGCTAGCTGATCGGCAAGATATTTTCTCCCTACCTTTGTATCAGCTGAATATAAAAAATCGCCATTATCTGCTACAGGGCTTTTATGAGTACCTGAAGTAATTTCAAGAAATTTCTCACCAATAAGTGGAGAATTTATCATTAATACAGAATCCTTTTTTATTTTTGAAGAAAATTCTTTTAATATATAAAATTTTACGATTACTGTATTATTTTCATCAAGATAAATTTTCTTTACTGCTCCAATTTTAAGTCCCTTGAATTTTACAGGCATTCCTTCAACAAGATGAACAGCAGAATTAAATCGAGTTGTATAATAAAACTTTTTTGTTATTAAATGTTGGCCCCGAGCTATAAGTATAATTGCAGCAATAAGAAGCATAAGACTTATAACAACAAAACTACCAATTAATTTTTCAATATGCCTAAATTTATATGCCATTTTTGCACCTCCAATAAAAATCAAAATAGTCTAATGTCTAATAATGTGGATACATTGATTGTCCAGAATATTTTAAACTTTACAATTTTAGACTAAAATTAAGGTTTACGAATGTCATATACTGTTCTGTTCCTAAATTCTATTATTCTATCCACACAGGATGAGAATTCCTCTATTTCATGTGTTACAACTACAGAAGTAACACCCTTCTCTTTTGTCTGTTTCATTATTTTTACAATAATTTCTCTTGAATCTTTATCGAGATTTGCTATTGGTTCATCATAAAATACAGTTTCAGGATTTGTAATAAGTGCTCTTACAAGCGAAACCATCTTTTGTTGTCCCATACTTATAAACGCAGGTAAATGAAATTTGTCATTCTCCATATTGATAAGTTTAATCATTTTTTCAACCTCTTTTTGAATTTCACCTTCTGGCATAATCTCATGGTAGCGTAATGGTAATTCAATGTTATCAAAAATATTCATATTACTTATAAGAGCTGAATCTTGAAAAACAAAACCTGTGCATTTGTGAATTTTCATAAGGTCTTTTTTACTTATACCTCTTAAGTTTATTCCGTCATAGAAAACATTTCCCTCTTCTGGAAGGATTAAGCCTGAAATTATTTTTAAAAATGTGCTTTTTCCTTCACCTCTCGGTCCAATAATTATAACAAATTCACCTTGATATATTTTAAGTGACACATCCTTTAATATGTAATTTGTATCTTCTGGATATCTAAAATTAAGATTTTCAACTTTTATAATTGTTTTTTTTGCATCCATATTTCTAAATACTAAATATAGAAAAGAACAGTTATGATACCATTAGACACAAAAACAAATATGAGTGCATTCACAACAGCTTTTGTTGTTGCTTGTGGCACTTCTGTTGAGGAGAGTTTAATTTTAAATCCGTGATAAACTGAAACTATAGATATTACTGCACCAAACACTGCGGATTTAAGTATTGCAACTATTAAATCAGTAATTTGCATATTTGAGAACAAAATTGTAAAAAATCTGCTAAAAGGTATTGTAAGCTGAAAGCTTGCAATTAAAAATCCGCCTATGATGCCAACTGTAGCAAAATATATTGTGAGGCAAACTGTAGAAACAATTGCGCCTATAAGTCTTGGAAACACTATAAATTTAAGTGTATCAATTCCCATAGATTCTAAAGCTTCAATTTCGTGTGCAACCATCATATTTCCTATTTCTGTAGCAATAGCGGTACCAGAACGTCCGATTATAATTATTGCAGTAAGAATAGGACCAAATTCCCTTAACATTGTTATAATAAGGATTTTGCCAATCATATCTTCAGCACCTATTTGCATAAGCTGGGTTACAGATTGAATAATTATAACAACACCAAGTAAAAGAGAAATTATGCTTATTATTGGTAAGGCGTTATATCCTGTAAAAAGGAGCTGTTTTTTTACTATTTGTGTTACAATTCTATTTCCTCGGCGGTCACCAGTAAGCATTTCCCATAACGAGTAGAAAAATAAACCAGAAATTCCTCCAAAATAATCAAGTTTTTTTAAGAAAGATTTCCCAATTTTTTCTAAGAATATTTTTTCCATAATTAGAAATATTTTTATTCCATTTAGATAGAAATTTAGCCATCCAAAGATACAGAATTATATGTAAAGATATAATATAAAATCTTTAATGTCAATTGAAATGTTAGGCTTATTTAATTCTGTGAAATTAAAATAATTTTATACTGTTTCTTTGAAAAAGAAGAAAAAGGCTAAAAGAATTGTTTATGGTTTTCTTTTTTTCTTTATTTTTATATTACAAGAGGCATTTCCTATTACTACATAATTTAAAGTAAGTTTTTCTTTTAAAAGAGTTAGAACAGGGGAGGCACCTGTTTCAAGAGAATTTTTTAATATAAAAAAATATGAGCTTGGAATACGTTCAAGTTTTTCACCATCTATTACAACCCCCCTTTCTCTTATAATACTCCATAATGCAATTTCTGTTGTTTTAGCAAGATTGTTTATAATCTCTACAAGCTGGTCAAAATTGTATGGAGTATATTTTGCTGGTGATAAAAGAAAGTCAACAAATTGTGCTTCTCTTCCGGAGGAAACAATTAAAGGAAAGATGTTATTTCTTATATTATAAGGTAATTTAAATTTCATCTTTTTTAATATAGTTTTTCCTTGATATTCTTTTAATACAATTTTAACATTTACAGTATCACCTGGCTCATATTCTTTTTTTGAGGTTATTATTTTTTTTATTTCTATTATTTTTAACTTAGTATTTATATTTAATTTTCCTTCAATATTCTTTATATATACTTTATTAAATTTATTAATTAAAATATTTGAGATAGGTTTTAAGAAAAGCAGCATTCCTGAATGTATACTTTCTGCGACAGTAATTCCTGGGATTGTATCTTTTAAAGCAACTTTTTTATTATTATCAAATTTTATAATAAACTCAAAATCAAGTGTATTATTTTGCAACCATCCACCTACAGTTTCAACAGAACGATATACACAAAGTGTGAGAAGTTTAGGAAGAATAGTATAGCTTCTTATGATATTATAATTATATTTTTTTTTAATACCCTGATAATTTATATTTAATCTAAAAGGAATTAATTTAGCTTTTTCACCGATTATACCAGCAAGTCCACTTCTCTGGTCCTGATAAATTCTACCTACAATCTTGGTAGAAGTTCCAATCTTAAATGAGTGATATAAGCTCGGAAGCACAGTATATATATAAGCATAAGAAAGCGGCAAATCAGCAACACCACTGAAAAACATCGGGTGCCCAAATATAACTAATTTATTATTTTTTACATATGTAACAGTTCCAACAGCACTTATATTTAAATCACCGGTTACGAGATTAATACCCACAGCCGAGCCAGGTTCAAATTTTTCAGGCACTTTTATTCCGCTGGCTCCACTACCACCTGCCACAGGTATGAACCCTAAATCTTCAAATTCTTTTTGAAAAATCTTTATTCCATTTTCACTTATTCCTTGAAAAATTAAGGGG
>CAZSCZ010000166.1:0-4705 GCA_964605455.1 uncultured Spirochaetia bacterium | reverse complement strand
AAAAAAGTAGTTGACTTTTTCTTTTCATAGACGGTGCACAACTTTGTTAATTTTTATAAAAAGATAATGCCGAAGACAGAGAAAGGAATAATTCAGTCTATTAAAATTTTGACTAACATATAAAGTATATAAGGTAACATCTCAAAAGACTTAAATTTGCATTAATGAAAACACTCTCCGTCATACACAAACTTATCTTCACTCAAACAGTTATTTATTAACTCATCTCATTTTTATATACATTGGAAACTTTTTGATGTAAAGCATTAAGAATTTTACGCTGTGAAGAGTAATGTTTCCCTTTTATTTTTACTGGCTTAAGAATTTTTGCTTTAATAGGCATAGGATTTACCATAAAACTTTTACGTGGTTTTACATATAGAGTATTTTTTAACACAACTGGCAAAATATCTGCTCCAGTGGAAAATGCTATTTTAATACTTCCACTTTTAAAAGGAAGTATTTCGTCTCTGGTGCTTCTTGTTCCTTCAGGAAAAATAAAAATAGAAGAATTTTCTCTTAAAATTTTTATTGCTCTTTGTATTGATTTATAAGCTTTATATTTATTTTTTCTATCAACACTAATATACCCAGCAAGATACATCAATATACCAAGAAATGGTAATTTAAACAAACTTGATTTTACTATCCATCTATATTCCATATTTCCAAGTATTTTATTTATTACAAGAATATCAAACATACTTTGATGATTTGAAATTATTAAATAATTTTTTTCTTGCAAAGGAATAAATTCCTTTTTTATTTGAATGCGACATCCACTTATAAAAAGTAAAAATTTACCAGTTTGCACGAGTAAGAGATGAACAAGGTTACATTTTAATGAAAATAACTTTAATGGGATTGCTAATATTGTATTAATTATTGCAGCAAGAAATAAAAATAAATAAAAGTAAATAGTAATTATTAGATTAATAAAAAAATCAATTAGCATAAGAAGCTAAATTAGAAAAAATCTCGTAAATTTTTTCATTTTTACAAATTTCTTGTGAAAAAGAGATATATTGCCCGGATTTTTTTACTTTTTTTTCTTTTTTGAATTTCATTTTAAATTTACTCCTCCTCAGCTATTGGTTACCCATTACACTTAATCGTCTTCTTAAAATTTTTCTTTAGATTGATTTAAAAGGAGGAGTAATTCTTTAAGTTCACTTTTTACTTTTTTTATAATCACAGATGTAGCAGGAAGCTCATTTCTCTTCATCTCGTACCACAGTCTTTTCCTGGCACCAGGGATTGTATACATTTCGTCATATAACAGTTCTTTTATTCTTAATGCTATTTGAACATCCTTTCTTCTATAAAGTCTATGTCCAGAAGACTTTTTTATTGGCTTTAAAAAACCTATCTCTTTCTCCCAATTTCGTAATACATGCTGTTGGACTCCAACAATCTCGCTTACCTCACCAATTGTATAAAATATTTTATCTGAATCTTTTAATATTTTCTTTGTCTTCATTTTTTATTTTTCAATTTCTTTAAATTTTCAGAAGGCACAAATCGTATTTTAAAATGCTCAGGAATCTTTATCAATTTCTTTGTTTTAGGATTTATAAATTCAGATGCGTTCCTTTTTATAAAAGCAAATTTTCCGAAATTTTTTATTCTAACATCTTCTCCTCTACTAAGAGAACCCTGAATTATTTTTATAAATTCATCTATAAATTTTTTTGCATCAACAGATTGGATACCTGCAGAGACCAAAGCATTTATAAAATCCTTTCGTGTTCTTTTCATTAAATACCCCAGATTTCAGGTTTAGGCTCTCTTAGCATTAATGTAAAAACTGCATTCCTTGCACTTTTATTTTTGTAAAGTATTTTATATACTTCTTCTGTTATAGGCATACTAACATTTAATCTTTTAGCAAGTCTATATGCAGCTGAAGTTGTTTTTACTCCCTCTGCTACCATTATCATATTTTTTAAAATCTCTTTAAGTTTTCTCCCTTTCCCAAGCTGTTCTCCAACATATCTGTTTCTGCTGTACTTACTTATACAGGTTGTAATTAAGTCACCAATTCCAGCAAGACCTGCAAATGTCTCTTTTTTAGCACCAAGTTTTACTCCTATTCTCTGAATTTCTGCAATTCCTCTTGTCATAAGAGCTGCTTTTGTATTTGAACCAAATCCCATCCCATCTGAAATTCCAGCAGCAATAGCAATTATATTTTTTAATGCACCACCAAGTTCCACACCAATTATATCTTCATTTGTATATACTCTAAAATATTCTGTTATGAATATACGCTGTAAATATTCCATCTTTTCTTTGTCTTTTGCAAAGGAGGAAATTACAACCGTTGTAGGATGCTTTCTACTTACTTCTTCTGCATGGGATGGCCCTGAAATTATGAATATGTTTTTATTACCTGTTTCTTCAAATAATACTTCAGACATACGTTTCATATTTTTTGCTTCCAATCCTTTAGAGGCACTAACAATAAGTTTATTTTTAAGATACTGTTTTATTTTACCAGCTGTTTTTCTTATTGTATGTGAAGGTATTACAAACAAGACAATTTCAGTGCCATTTAAAACTTCTTCTATATTGTTTGAAATAAAGATATTTTCTGGGATTTTTATTCCAGGAAGGAATTTTTTATTTTCTCTTTCTTTTATAATTTTTTCACATTGAGTTTTATCAAATTCCCATAATTTTATATTATGTCTCTCTGAAAGCATAACAGCAAGAGTTGTTCCCCAGCTACCAGCACCAAGAATACTTATATTTGCACCTTTTAGAAATATCTTTAAATTTTTTCTCCCCATTTTCGCTCTCTTCCTTGAATAATTCGTATTATATTGCCTTTATGCTTGTAAATTACATAAATTGAAATAAATATTGTAAAAATTAAAAAAGTTTTGTCAATTTCATCTCTATTGAAAAAGTAATAACTAAATGGCAAAGAAATACTTGCAGTAACAGAGCCAGCAGAAATATATTTTGTAATACCTACAGTAATAACAAATAAAATAAAGCCTACAAGCACAAGCCTGTAATCAAATGCAAGAAATATACCTGTTGAAACTGCAACTCCTTTGCCTCCTTTAAAATTTAAATATATAGGATAAATATGTCCCAGGATTGTAACAAGTCCAATAATAATTGAAATTACAGTAGCAGGATAAATCATTTTGTATTGAAGAAAAATTTTTGATAAATATACTGGTAAAAATCCTTTAAAAACATCTATCGCAGTAATAATAAAAAACCATTTTTTACCCAACACTCTTGCAGCATTTGTAGCACCAACATTTTTGCTACCCACAAATCTTATATCAATATTTTTTAACTTTTTACAAAGCAAAAAACTTACCGGTATTGCCCCTACAAGATAACTTAATACAATAAAAGCCAAACTGCTGAAATATATCATATATCTAATCTTTGTTATTTTATTTAAGATACGGCGCTCTATAAAATATCGCCTATTATGTTATTCTGTTTACTTTTTGATAGATTAATTAACTTTTATCTATAAATTACGAAAATACAGGAAAAAGTCAAGTATAAATTGGAGGGTATGTTAAAATTAATTTATAATTTTATGTAAAATTACAAATGTAGTGAACAGGCATATCTGTTCACTACTTACATCAATTTACTGTTCGTTAGAAATAATACAAGTAATTTTAGGAGATCGCCAATATAAATTTATTATTGCCATTTTGTTTATTTATAGTATATTATAATGAAAACATAATCTAACAGGAGGCAAGGATGAAAGAGCCAGATGAGTTTATTGCCCAAAGAATGAATTATATTGACTCCTCTGGTATTCGGAAAGTATTTAATCTGGCATCACAAATGAAAGATCCAGTAAATCTTTCTATTGGCCAGCCTGACTTTGATACACCAGAGCCTATAAAAGAATCTGCAATAAAGGCTATTCGTGAAGGAAAAAACAAATATACACTAACTCAAGGTATTCCTGAACTTTGTGAAAAATTGCTATATAAATTTCAGAAACAATATTCACAAAATCCGCCGGAAGCTATAATGGTAACATCTGGAACTTCTGGTGGAATTTTGCTTTCGTTTATGGCACTTATAAATCCAGGCGATGAAGTTTTAATTTCTGATCCATACTTTGTAATGTATAAACATCTTGCTAATCTTGTAGGTGGTAAACCTGTATTTTTTAATACTTATCCAGATTTTAGAATAAAAGAAAAAGAAATTGAGAAAGTTATTACAGAAAAAACCAAATTAATTATAATAAATTCTCCTAATAATCCTACTGGTGTGGTTTATATTAAAGAAGAATTAGAAATTATTTATAAAATAGCAAAGAAGTACAATCTATTTATTATAAGTGATGAAATCTATGATGCTTATGTATATGATAATGAATATACAAGTTTGTTGGATATAACAAACAATGCATTAATATTAAAAGGTTTTTCAAAGAATTTCTCTGTGCCTGGATGGCGAATAGGATTTGCACTTGGACCAAAGTGGTTAATCGCTGAGATGATTAAGCTTCAACAATTCAGTTTTGTATGTGCCCCTTCACCTGCACAATATGCTATTCTTGAAAACTTAAATTTTGATTTAACAGAAATAACAAGAAATTATAAGCAGAAGCGGGATACCATATATGAAAGTTTGAAAGATAAATTTAATGTAGTAAAACCCGAAGGTGCTTTTTATATATTTCCGCAAGTGCCTGAAGGATTTA
>CAZSCZ010000165.1:0-4708 GCA_964605455.1 uncultured Spirochaetia bacterium | reverse complement strand
ATAGTTTTTATTGAAAAATTATTAATAAAGTTAATAAAGTTGTGCACCGTCCCTCTGCTGCTTCAAATAATGGAAATAAGCAGCGCAGGCTCCTTCTGATGAAACCATACAGGCTCCAACAGGATTTTCTGGGGTACATACTTTTCCAAATAAAGCACAGTTAGTAGGAAGTTTGATACCTCTGAGAATCTCGCCACAAATGCATCCTATAGGTTCTTTAGGAGCCTTTATTGTTATTTGGAACTTTTTCTCTGCATCAAAATCTTTATACTTAGTTCTTACTTTTAATCCACTTTCAGGAATAAAACCTAATCCACGCCATGGAGCATCTGTTGTTTCAAATACTTCAAACATAACTTCTTGTGCTTTTTTATTACCTTCAAAGGTAACGCTTCTTTTATATTCAATTTCAATTTTCGCTGAACAGTTTTTAATCTGCACTAAAATCATATAAATAGATTGAATGATATCAAGTGGTTCAAAGCCTGATATAACAGCTGGAATATTAAACTCTTCTGCAAGGAACTTATATGAATTTGCACCAATGACTGTTGTTACATGGCCAGGACATATAAATCCAGAAATATTAATTTCTTTTGCACTTACAATTGCTCTCATTGCAGGGACAGTAAGTTTATGTGCTGTTAAAATAGAGAAATTTTTTATTTTATTTTGATAAGCGTAAATTACAGTAGATGCTACAGCTGGTGCTGTTGTTTCAAAACCTATTGCAAGAAAAATTATATTTTTGTGAGGATTTTCATAAGCTATTTTTAATGCATCAAATGGAGAATAAACTATTCTAACATTATTATTAACAACATTAATCTTTTCAAGGGTAGTTTCACTTCCAGGGACTCTTATCAAATCGCCAAATGTGGCAATTATAAATTTATTTAATTTTGCATATTCAATTGCTTTATCAATAAAAGAAACTTCTGTTACACAAACTGGGCAGCCGGGGCCTGAAATTAATTTTATATTTTCTGGCAAAATTTGGTTTATACCATATTTTAAAATGGCAACAGTATGACCACCACATATTTCCATTAAGTTAAGTTTTTGTTTTAAATTTAATTTTTTGATTTTATCAGATACTTTAAGAACCAATTTTGATGATGAATATTTTTTGAGCAGGGAGAATGGATTTTCAGAATCCACGCGAGGCGCCTCCACCGCCTGAAAGTCCACCACCAAAGCCACCAAAGCCACCAGAAAAACCACCAAATCCGCCACTATACCCTGAGCCACCACCCATAAAAAAGAAAGGAAAAAACCACCAAAATCCTAACCTAAAAAGTATTATCAATAAAAATATAAGTGGAATTATAGAAACGGGTTTCCCTTTTCTTTCTGAAACATTACTATACTCATCTATAAAATTTTTGCCAGTACTTATGTCAAAATTTATACCTTCTTGTTTACTTATTCTGGTAATTATTCCTATAACAATAGCATAAATACCATTTCCAAACTCATCATTTCGTAAAAAAGGTATTCCATATACATCAATAATTCTACCAGCTACAGAATCAGGAACAATTCCCTCAAGTCCATATCCCACTTCAATTCTTATCTTACGCTCTTTTAATGCAAGAAGAATCAGTATCCCATTATCCTCTCCTTTTTTCCCAATTCCCCACTTTTCAAATATTTCAACAGCTGCTTCTTCTACACTATAATCTTTTAATGTTGGTAATGTTACAACTGCAATTTCTATCCCAGATTTTTTCTCAAATCTTGAAATAATATTTTCTAATTTAATTTTTACAGCATCAGAAATAACATTTGCAAAATCATTTACAAATCCTGTTGGTTTAAGGTCATTAAAAGGACTTTTGGCATCTTCTTTTACCCCGCATCCAGAAATATGAATCACTGTTATTAAAATAAATAAAAATTTCAAAAATCTCATTTTCGTTTCCTTATTTTAAATTTGTCAATATAATTACTTAACTTTTCTATCTCAGATATATAAGTTAAATAAATATCTGTTATTTCACTTGGTGATATTTTTTTCAAACCTTGTTTTAGTCTAATTATTTCTTTAAATGAATTAAATTTTATTTTAGTAATTTTTTCTGCAGAATTTACAAGTTCCAGTATATTTTGAGGTGCATCTTTTTTGTTTAATATAAATACATTTCGTAATATTACATTTATTGATGGTATTGAATTAAGTAATACATTTTTTAAAATTTTTTTATTTTTAAAAGATTGCACAAGAGACTCTCGCAGCAAAATAAGTTTACCTTTAATTTGAGATTCCAATTCAAGTCTTAAATATTTATCTTCTATTTTAAGATTTTTAAAAATGTCTCTGCCTTTTAATACAATATGAAACTCTTTAATATCTCTATATTCCATTGGAAATACGTCTGTAGAGCGTTTAATTTCATTCTCTGTAAGAACAAGTGGAACAGCAAGATTTATTTTTAGTTTTAATTTAGTATAAAGCTTATTTAATGAGATTAACTCTTCCGCAAACTGCTTCTTTCTTACAACTAATAAATTTACATCAGATTTACCTTTAACAAAATCGCCTTTTACAGCACTACCAAATAATATTATTGAAACCAGGTTTTTTCCAAAGATTTTTTCTATCGCAGGGATATATTTTATAAGAATTTCTTTTGTCTTTTCCATTGATTACCTCCAATAAATTTTTCTTTCAGCTAATATAATATAACCTTAATTTTTTTATAGTCAACTATTATAATAAGAAGTATTGAATAATTATAATATTTTTAAAAACTATTTTTATAATAAGTTGTAAAAACAGACCTTCCAGCCTGTTAAAATATATTGCACAAAAAGTTACAAAAAGTTAATAAAGTTGTGCACCGTCCCTCTACACACCTCCAAAAGTTAATAAAGTTAATAAAGTTGTGCACCGTCCCTCGGTACTCGGTACAGTTCCTCGGTACAGTTTAGTGCTTTATTTTTCTTTTTAATCTGTATATATCCCTAACATCTAATACACCTGCTCCGATTTTTAAAGCATTTGCCGCGGCACAAGCCGTTGCAAAAACAAGGCTTTCAGTAAAATTCTTGTTTTTTATAAACGAATAAATTAACCCCGCAGTAAATGCATCGCCAGAACCAACTGTGCTTATCTTATCTATTTTTGGAGGTTTAATTTTTATATACTTTTCTCCATTAAATCCAATGCATCCTTTTTTACCTAATGTTAAAATTATATTTTTAATTCCTTTATTATACAAATCTACAAATTCTTTTTTTATACTTACAAATTTTTTATCTGAAATCATTTTAAATTCATCTTTATTTAGTTTAATCAAATCAGGCTGATATTTTATTCCTTGTATCAATGGTTTTCCACTTGTATCTAACAATGTAAATACCTTATAATTTTTTGCTATTGCAATTAATTCTCCATAAAATTTATCTGGCATACCCAAAGGCATACTTCCACATATTGCAAGATATTTAACATTCTTTACTAAATGTGAAAACTTTCTCAAAAATTTTTTTCTCTCTTTTAGAGAAATTACAGGACCTTTTTCGTTTATTACAGTTTCGGTCCGTCTTATAGGATCTACCACAATAGTTATATCTCTTGAATTACCATTAATAGAAACGCCAACAAAATTTATTTTCTCTTTTTTAAAATTTTTCAGAATAAAATCTTTATTAACACCACCAACAAACCCTAAAACGACATAAGGAATTTTTAATTTATTCAGGACCCGTGCCACATTTATTCCTTTACCACCACCTACTTTTAGTGTGGCAGAAGGACGAAAAACCTTCTCAATTTGATAATTGTTTACAATATGAGTTTTATCAACTGTTGTATTTAAATTTATTATTAAAACCATTTTTATTCAAAATAACTTGCTCCACTTTTTTCTGATTCCCAACAGATAACTTTTTTTAATTTTACCGTAGAATATGTTTTCAATCTTTCTCTAATTTGAAAATAAATGTATCTTGCTATATGCTCTGTAGAGGTATTATTTTTATTGAAATATTCTATATCATTTAAATATTTATGATCTAAAAGATTTAAAACTTCCTTCAAAATTTGTTTTAACTCTCTGAAATCCATAGCAATGCCTATCTCATTTAATTTATTACTTTCAACAATCACTTGAACTTTCCAATTATGTCCGTGTAAATTTTCGCAGTTACCTTTATAATTTTTTAAGCGATGTGCTGCAGCAAAGCTATCCTCTATAATTAGTTCAAACATAATCAAAGAACCTTAAGTAATGTATTTGCAATTATTTCAACTTCTTTTTTCTTCAAAGCAGGATAAATAGGAATTTGTAATAGTTTTCTATATAGGTGTTCAGAATTTGGAAACTCCTCTGGAGATTTTCCAAGAGCTCTGTAGATAGGAAATTCTATGGGTCTTTTCACTATTATCTTATGGCGTCTACAATAGTCTATAATTCTTTCAATGTTTCCTTCTACTAAAATAGTATATTTTCCATAAACATTTTTTCTATTAGTAATTTCTCTATAAATTTTATATTTTGACTTCATAAATTTATTATCATAGAAATTTGCAAGTTCACGTCTTCGCTCAATAAATTTATCTATAATTTTGAGTTGACTCAATCCAAGTGCAGATGAGATATCAGCCATTCTGTAATCAAAAGAGATATTATATTCTTGAAGTTTTCGTGAAGGGTTATATTTAAGTTTTTTAATCTTGCTCATAAGGTCCCTTGAATTAGAA
>CAZSCZ010000164.1:0-4736 GCA_964605455.1 uncultured Spirochaetia bacterium | reverse complement strand
ACACTGGTAGTCGTAAGCTTGACAAATATATAAATGATGGAACTGGAAATTTTTCCGGACCAACATCCATTGGCACAGGAGTTTATAATAGCTCCATAGCGCTTGGGGATATTAGTAATGATGGTGCTTTAGATTTGATTGTCTCAGGATGGAATTCCATTGAGAGGCTTGACAAATATATAAATACTCCCATTACAATAAATAACTCCCCAGATGCACCAACTGCATTGGATGCTATTGATTCTGGTGGTTATTGGCGATTTGCTTGGGCTCCATCTTCTGATGATTATACTTCAACAAACTTAATGCGATATAAAATCGCTATTGGCACTAATTCCAGTGGTGTTTATAACTATATTTCAGATGCAATAGATTATCCGCGTGGCCAGGCTAATATTGGCAATGTCCCTCAAGGCTGGATAACAAATAACACTCAATGTTTCTATCAATCAAAAATACCTGTAACAAAAACAGTTTATTGGAAAGTAGCAGCTATTGATACATCTTTTAAATTTAAATGGAGCTCAGAACAAAGAACAACACTATTATCAGATAATAATATAAGTATTAATAATATAATATTAGCGCCAAATCTATTCAATCCATATAAATGTGAAAATGATTATCTTACATTTTTCAATTGTCCTGATGATACACAGATAAGGATATATAATATTGTTGGTAAAAAGGAGAAGGAGTTAAAGAATCCAGACAGTGAGCATAAGATAATATGGGATGGTACTGATAGCTCAGGTAAGCCTTTACCAAGTGGGATATATATAGCAGTAGCTGAAGATAGCAAAGGGAATGTAAAACATATAAAATTTATAATTCAACGATAACAAAGTAAAAAAAGAACAAATATATATTATTGTTTTATTCATTAATAACATTTTCTAATATTAAACTCTCCATTTAACTTTATTTATTGTGATAAGTCCAATCGCCAATTCAAAATAGGCATTAGATGAGATACAAGTGTGGAATAAGAAATTCACTAAACAGTGCTAATCACCTCTTGACATTTTGATAAAATGTAATTATTATATTTTATAAGCAAGGAAGAGATTTAATTGAAAGGAGGCGATTAGATATGTTTTTTCCTTTTTGGGATAGCACATTTTTATTAATAATACCAGGATTTATTTTAGCATTATGGGCTCAGGCAAAAGTAAGAAATGCTTATAACAAATGGTCACAGGTAAGGACCCGAAGTGGAATTAC
Organism: uncultured Spirochaetia bacterium; assembly: GCA_964605455.1. Classification (GTDB taxonomy): domain Bacteria; phylum Spirochaetota; class JAHITG01; order JAHITG01; family JAFGFC01; genus CAZSCZ01. The sequence continues at coordinate 3,512 of CAZSCZ010000164.1, read as the reverse complement.
TGGTGCTGAGATTGCAAAAATAATTTTATCTAGCTATAGATTATCAAATATACCTATAAGGGAGATCTCAGGTGAGCTTACTGATAATTATGATCCTATAAAGAAACGATTAAATTTATCAGGAGAAGTTTATGAAAATGATTCTGTTGCAGCAGTTGGTATAGCTGCTCACGAGGCTGGCCACGCTATTCAACATAATTACAATTATATACCATTAAAATTGAGAAATGGTATATTCCCAGTAGCAAATTTTGGGTCCACTCTTGCTTTCCCATTATTTTTTATAGGACTAATTATGGGTTATAATAAATTTCTTATGGATTTGGGTATCCTTTTATTTACAGGATTTGTTGCTTTTACTTTAATAACTCTTCCTGTTGAATTTAATGCAAGTAAAAGGGCAATTGTAATTTTACAGAATTCAGGATATTTTACACAAAATGAACTTATTGGAGTAAAGGAAGTTTTATCTGCAGCCGCTTTAACTTATGTCGCCTCTGCTGCTACAGCGCTCCTTCAATTATTCCGGCTCCTTATATTAAGAGGCGATAGGGATTAGTCGGTGCAATATAATGTATCTGTTGTAAAATGTTCAACTTATAATTATTCCAAACTTTTAACAAAAATAGAATGTGCAATAACATTATTAGGGGGAATAAAAAGATTTATTAAGAAAGGGGAAAAAATTCTTTTAAAACCCAATTTACTTTCTCCTAAAAGTCCAGAAAAAGCGTGTACAACTCATCCAGAGTTTCTACGGGCTATAATTACGGTTGTGAAAGAAGCAGGAGCTTATCCTTATGTCGGTGATTCACCAGCAATTCATTCTATTGAAAAAGTAGCTTCTGTGTCAGGAATAAAAAAGATATGTGAACAGGAAAATGTGCCTATAATTTCATTTAAAAATTTTATAGAAATAAAAAATAAAGATGGCAAATTGGTGAAATCTTTTAAAATTGCAAAGGCAATCACTGAATTTGATAAAATTATAAATATCCCAAAATTAAAAAATCATTCTTTGACTATGATTACTGTAGCTGTAAAGAATCTTTTTGGTCTCATCCCTGGTATTAGGAAAGGGCAATATCATTTAAGGTTTCAGGACCCTTATAGATTTTCACAAATGCTTATAGATTTAAATATGATAATAAAGCCGGTTATTACAATTGTGGACGGTATAGTGGGAATGGAAGGGGATGGTCCTGCCGCAGGTGCACCAAAGAGAATAGGAGTCATTGTTGCGGGAACTGATACTGTATCTGTTGATTATATTTGTGCGCTTATTATGAACTATAACCCAGATGAAATTCCAATTATAAAGGCTGCAAGAGAAGCAAATATGGGCGGTTTTTCTGCAAAAATGATAAATTTACGGGGCGTAAAGCTTGAAGAGGTGGTATCAAAAAATTTTAAAACACTTAATCCGCCTGCGTCCAAAGGATTTATTTCACAGATTATAGGAAGTATTAGCAGAAATTTAATAATAAAAAAACCTTTGATAAATAAGCAAAAGTGCGTTGGCTGTGCAGAATGTGTAAAAGTGTGCCCTTCACATACTATTACTATAAAAGAAAAAAAAGCAAATATAAATTATAAAAATTGTATAAGATGTTACTGCTGTTTTGAAATCTGCAGATTTGGAGCAATAAAACTTACCAGATTCTAATTTTTAGCTAAAGTTATTTTTACTTTTAGACGATATAAAAATTAGAAGATGAAAAAAAGGCATAGGTAAGCAATTGAAATGTATCCCTCCCGTTGTTTACCTATGCAGAAATAGTTAACAGTTATAAGAGCGGAAAGGACTGATCCCACCTTTCCGCTTTTTTTTATTTCTCTGATTTTTTATATTCCGCTAACAATAATGTTATTTTATAGTAAACGATATTTTAAACTTTACCTAATTTTCAAATATCATTTATTTAAACTCTGTGTCGGTTAAAAAATTTTGTGATTACAGAAAATTACAAATAGCGAAAAAGATATAGAAATACAAATAGAAGGTGGAATGGATAGATAAAGGATTGGGAGTTACTGATAACTGATAAAGGAAGAGATAATGCACATGCGGTTGCAAATCTTGATATAACCAACCATAACAGCATAAGATTTGCGTATAAAATATATGCACCCCAAAAATTCTTGTGCCCTATTTATTTATCCACTCTATGCTTCTCAGGTTTTCCTGAAATTCACTTTTAATAAATAAGTTCATTGTATAAATCCATTGTTATCTTTATACCATTTAACAAAATTAATAATACCATCTGCAATTCCTTTGGCAATTTTCCATTGATATTCTTCTTTTCTCATTCTTTTTTCTTCTTTTCTGTGTGTAATGAATCCTATCTCGGTTAAAACGCCAGGCATCAAAGTGCCTTCAAGAACATAAAATAGAGCTTTCTTAATCCCCCTGTCTGGTACATCAGACGGCAAATTATTCTTATAGCCTTTCTGAATAAATTTAGCAAGTTCCATACTTTCTCTGATATATTCATTGCTTAAAAGTTGAGTAATTATTCTCCTAATTGATGATTCTTTTTTAGGAAGAGGGTCAATTATTCCGTTTTCCATCGCTGCAACTGCTCTAGCTTCATCATCACTCGCTACAGGTGAAAGTATAAAAGTCTCATAGCCAGATGTCTTTTTATTATATGACGCATTTGCATGGATGCTTATAAATATTCCTGCTGTATTTTTATCTACATACCTATTTGCAATTTGAGCTCGTTTCTTTAACGGTATAAAAATGTCCTTATTTCGTGTTAAAACAATTTTAACATTTTTAAGTTTTTTCTGAAGAATTTTTTTTAATTTTAATGCAACTTTTAATACAACCACTTTCTCCCTTAGCCCAAGCTGCCCAATAGCACCAGGGTCCTCGCCACCATGCCCTGGATCTATTATTATTACTTTTATTTTATCTGGTGTTGTATTTACTATATGCTGAGATAGTTTCTTTTTCTGAGTATTATAATCAATTGTTGTATCCACTTTCTTATCTATCCCTGTGCACGTATCTCTGTTTACAATTAATGGCTTTGGTTCTTTTTTTTCTATGTTTAATATATTATTTGCAAAATCAAACTCAAAATCTTTGTTTGCCATTGATAACAAATATTTTACCATCTCTTCTGGAATATATACAATCCCATCTTTGCGAATAGCAGGATTTTTTAAAATTTTTAATTCGCGGTTGAAATATACTTTCTCTTCATCTATAAGAAAAACTAAATAATTATTTCTATTCTTTAATATAAATTTCCCTGTATAAAAGTCCCAACTTCGCGATATTTTTAAAATGTTTATTATCTTATATAAAGGGTAATAATTCTCTCTATTTATAGAAAAAGAATTAACTTCCCATTCCGCAGCATTTAAAATAATAGAGGATAATACAAAAAACAGGAGTATTATAAAAAAAAATTTAGTTCTCATTTCCTCATCCTTGAGTTTCTAATTGCTATTCCATCCGTTGCATAATAGTCAATACTATACATATTATCGGTATT
>CAZSCZ010000163.1:0-4772 GCA_964605455.1 uncultured Spirochaetia bacterium | reverse complement strand
TATTTTATTTTTGCAAGTTTTTGAAGAATTTCAAGTCGTTTGATTTCTTCATTAAATTTACCTATTTCAAGCACTTTTTTAAAATGCTCTTCTGCTTTTAATAGAACCTCTTTTTTTAAATATAAATCCGCAAGTTTAAAATGAGCAATATAATTTTCCGGGTCTTTCTCAATAGCACGTGTGAACTCAAGTATGGCTTCATCTATATTCCCTTCATCTAAAAATTCCATACCTCTATTAAATGGGTCAAGCTTAGGACTAATATAAAATATGTAAAATACAATAAGCCCCACTATTATTTCCAGTAATACTAATGCTATAATCAAGTTCAATCTCCTTATTATCTTTATTTATTTTATCGTCAGAAATTTTGTAATAGTGTAGTTTAAATCTCTATATCCCTACTTTTTCCCAAACAAAATTATACTTATTTCTCCCCCTTTTAGTTTTATAAAGTATTTGTGATTCTTATATTTTAACCTTTTGTGTAATTTTCTCTCAATAAAAATATTTTTTCTATAGTATAAATCTGTATTTAAAATTGATTGAATCGTTCCTGAAATAGTCTGATAATTTTTAAAAGAAAAATTTATTTTAAAACTTTTTTTCAAATGTGTATTTACTAAAAACAGGAGAAAACCATTTTTAACTTTATACATATACCCAAAAATATATTTATTTTCAGGTAAAATTTTTATGGAAACAAAATTTTTAAATTTTGTTATTTCAGGGAAATTTTCTCTTACTTTAGAGCAATACTGTATCAGCTTAATAACTTTCTCCGAATTATTATTCCAATGAAGAGTTGTAAAATCAAATAAAGCAAGTTTACCATAATTTATATCTTTTTTAGGTAAAAGATATAAATTGCAGGAATCTGTATCCAAGCCTTTATTCATAGGTTGAGTTTCTTTAATTTCAAAACCAGAATTAATAAAAGGAATAGAATTAGGGAGAAAAAAATTCAAAGCAGCTACAAACAAATGAAAACGCTTTTTACCATGACGTGTAATTGTGCGTGGTGTATCGTGGGTTTCTGCTGTAGCAAAAATTGGCAAAGAGAGCTTGGATAAATCTTTTTCAAAAACCCTTTTTATATTTCCAAAAATCCATCGCGGTTCTTCTGCCCATAAATTACCAATTATAGAATTGTAACCTGCTTTTTTAGCTTTTGCTGAATTTCTATTATCCAGTTCCTCTGCAATAAGAAAAAATTTTTTATTAATCCTTAAAGCACTTTTTATGATTTTATTTTCAAGTTTCTGTGGCAAGGCATGTCCCATATCAATTCTGACCCCATCTATTCCAAAATTTTTTTGATAATATGGCAATATTTTGGCAAGAAATTTCCATAGCTCAGTATTGGGTTTTTTAAATTTTGCTCTGCTCGCTTTTATTACATCATACAAAACATACGGTGGCTGGTCTTTAGCTAAATATTTTAAAGCATCTTGTGGATGGTCTAAATAAAGCCTCAAAAAAGTAACATCTTTCCAGATAGGCTGTGTGTCATTTATAACATCCGAAAATCCAGGAACTGTAGTAACCCCAAATTCATCAGAAATTATATCAAGAAAATTGTTTATTCTTTCTTCTCTTATTTTCTTTACAAGTCTCTTCCATTTCTTCCTATCAATTATATCAGGTGAAAATGTAAATTTTTTTAAATATCCTTTTACTTCAGCCGCTGTATATATTTTCTTTGTATATTTCTGTATAAATGAAGTCATAGGTAATTTTGGAATATAAGGCGGTTTAAAATTTTCTTCATACTCCTTTTTTATCCAGTAAAACCAATTTGGGTGTTCAAGTATCAAATCATTATCTCTACTGACAGTTCGTGGAATAAAATCAAGGACAACTTTTATATTTAAAATATGTGACGCATAGATAAAAGATTTAAATTCGGTTTCAAGTAATTTATCTGAAAATTCACCAAGCATTGGGTCAGAAAGATATTTATCTATTTTTAAAAAATTTTTAACAGAATATGGAGATGGTGCCTCTCCTTTTTTGTGCATTTCACTGTGAAGGGTTACAGGAAGAAGATATATCATATTTATTCCCAATTTTTTAAGAAAAGGTAGAAGTAAAAGCATCCTTAAAATGGTGCCTGTTTCGCGTAAGCCTTTTGAATTATACAGTGAAAGTTTGTTATCCATATCAAAATCAAATGCTGTTGTGGTCCGAATAAAAGAGCCATAAATAACAGGCGCTTGAATCTTTGGAAGAGGTTTCTGATAATCAATTTTTTCATCTGCTTTGGGTAAAATGTAATCCTCAATTACAGATATGAATAAATCATAGAGATTTGCATAATAAATTTTTCCTGTATTATCATTTAAATAAAATATCCAATATGAAGGCACAGGGACAGTTATGTCTTTTCTATTTTTTTTCAGTAGCTCCAAAATTTGAATTAAAGAATTTTGCTTTATCATTGCATTAATGGGAAATAAAATTTTTCACAATACTCTTTTACCATTCTATGAGTATTAAAAATAGGAGCAACAGTTATAATAGATTCTCTCATCATTTCTACCCATTTTTTGGGTATATTATTCTGGTCCATTGTATAGTAAAGAGGAATAACTTTGTTAAGCAAAACAGAGTATAAATTTTCACTATCTTTTTTATCCTGGATTTCCCAAGATGCCACTTTATCAGTACTCTCAATAGCCCATCCATTATTACCATTATATGCTTCAGGCCACCAGCCATCAAGAATGCTACAATTTAAAACTCCATTTATTGCAGCTTTTTGTCCACTTGTCCCCGATGCTTCATACGGCTTCCGTGGATTATTCAGCCATACATCTACTCCTTGTACCAGATACCGCGCTGTGTTTATGTTATAATTCTCTAAGAAAATAATCTTGCCACGATATTCTTCTTTTAAAGTATACTCATATATCTTTTTTACAAGCTTTTGCCCTTCAATATCAGCTGGATGAGCTTTCCCAGCAAAAATTATCAGAACAGGCTTTTTCTTATTAAGTAAAATTTTTCTTAATCTCCTTTCGTTTGTAAAAATTAGGGTGGCTCGTTTATAGGTAGCAAATCGCCTGGCAAATCCTATTGTCAAAACAGATGAATCTATTTGCCCTATAATCTCTTTTACAATCTCTTTATCTATATTGTTCCTTGTATATAATTCTTGTATCTGCTGTTTTATGTAATTTATTAATTTCTTTTTTAAGTTGTTATGAATATTCCATAACTCTTCGGCTGGAACATTTTTTATCTTTTGCCAAAGAGAAATCGTATCAATCTTTTCCTGCCATTCTTCATCAATATATTTCTTAAACAAATTATCAATCTCTTTTGCAATCCAAGTAGAATGGTGTATCCCATTTGTAATATAATCAATAGGGACATCGTTAATTTCCTTATCAGGCCATACTTTCTGCCACATTCTTTTAGAAACTTCCTGGTTTATTTTGCTCACAGCATTTGCTTTTTCTGAAGATTTTAGCGCAAATATTGTCATACTAAATTCCTCGCTTTTCGGAGTATCATCAAAATTTCCCACCCTGAAAAATTTATCAAAATCAATATTTACAGACTGAATATAATTTTCAAAATATTTTTTCATTAAGTCTATCTTGAACGATTCATGACCTTCTTTAACAGGAGTATGTGTTGTAAAAAGAATATGTTTTTTTACTTTATTTAATGCTTCATCAAATGACAACCCATTCTTTATTACCTCCTCTTTTATAAGTTCAAATATAAGAAAAGCAGAATGACCTTCGTTTATATGCCATACTGACGGTTCTAAATTTAATTTTCGTAAAGCTTTTACACCCCCTATTCCAAGAACAATCTCCTGAATAAGCCTTATCTCGCTATTCTTGTTACCACTATATAATTGATATGTAATTTTTTTGTCGCTTTCCTGATTTTTGGCAATATCTGTATCCAGCAAATAAACTTTTACTCGTCCAACTTTAAGTTCCCAAAATTGTGCATAAACCTTCCTGTCTGGGAACTCAATCTCTACAAGAAGTGGATTATTATTCTCATCAACAACAAGCCTCAATGGCAAACTATCTGGTTGAACATCAACAAAAAGAGCAATTTGATTCCCATCAGGACCTATCCGCTGAGTAAAGTAGCCTTGCTTATAAAAGAGCCCTATACCAACGAAATTTAATCCCAAGTCTGAAGCGGATTTACAATGGTCACCTGAAAGAATACCAAGACCACCTGAATAAATCTCAAGACATTCTTGCACCCCATATTCAGCAGAAAAGTATGCAATAAGACCTTGAGGCATTCCATTTGTTTTTCCCCATAAATTTGTTTTTGTTATATAAATATTATAATCAGATTTTATATCATTAAATAGAGCTAAAATTGAAGGTGTGTTATTAATTTTTTCTAAAAGTTCTTCATCACTTATTTCCTGAAGAAACATTACTGGATTATGATTTGTGCTTTCCCATAAAGACGGATTAACCAATTTAAACAGTTGTGTAAGTTTTTGATTCCAGCTCCAATATAAATTATAAGCAAGTTCTTTTAATGCTTCTCTCATTTCAATTGCATTTATAATCTGTTCGCCTCCGCTATTAAGATGAAAGGTGCTCTACACAAAATTTTACCCATTTTAATCCCTACACCTACATTCTAAAAATGTGGAACAGCAAATTCTCCACCTATCCGGTGGTTGGCTATAGCCCAGAAGCTTAGCTTTGACGCCAAAAAGTTAAAGTTAATAAAGTTGTGCACCGTCTATGAAAAGAAAAAGTCAAGAAGTTTTTTTCTGT
>CAZSCZ010000162.1:0-4880 GCA_964605455.1 uncultured Spirochaetia bacterium | reverse complement strand
TTATTTAGAATTATAACTTTTTATAGTGAGACAAATTTTTCATTCGTTAAAGCTGCATAGATTATGAATACAATGGCACACTACAATATGACAAGGTGTATGAATATGATGCAATGGGGAACAGAAAAAAGTTGAAATATAAATATGGAATGATAAATTATGAATATGACAGCAAGTATCAATTGAGGAGTTACAGGGTGAATGAGCACGGGGTTGTAAAATACGAATATGATGCAAGAGGTAACACGATAAGAAAGATACAGATGCAAGGGAATCAGAAGCGACAGGAGTTTATGTATGAGTATGATAGTGAAAACAGGCTTATAAAGGTATTGCATAAAAATTACAAATTATTGGAGAAAGTGAAAGGCACAGAGGCAGCGGATATAGCAGAAACAGAGATAAGGTATTATTACAATGCCTCTGGAATGAGGGTAGCAGTGCAAAAACCGAACAAATCATTAATTTCCAAAATTTCCAATTCCAAATCTTCAATCTTTAATCTTCAATCTTTAATTAAGTATTACATATACATTGGCAACAATGTGATAGCAGAGATAAACTCAGAAGGCAAAATAACATCAGAATTTGTGTATGGATTAGAAAAGATATGCAGGATAGACTATCCTACCCCAGTGAAAGCAGATTCACTTAAATCCGATAATCTTCAATCTTTAATCTTTAATTTTCAATTCGTTTACTTCCACAACAATCCCATTGGTTCAGCATCACTCCTCACCGACGATGAAGGCTTTTTATTACAGGAATACCACTACTCACCATTTGGAAGTATCATCTTTGCCAGAGGAGCAGATGGAAACAGATACCGCTTTGCAGGCAAAGAATATGACATAGAGACAGGCTTATATTATTTTGGCGCAAGATATTATGACCCCCTGACAGGACGCTTCCTCACAAAAGACCCTGTAAGTTCCATATTTGACCCAAGAAATCTAAATCCATATATATATTGTCATAATAATCCTTATCGGTATGTAGATCCAAACGGACAATTTCCATGGGTAGTATTTGCTGCAGTTGTGATAGCAGGTGGAGTGATAGGTGGTGGATGGGGTGAATCAATAGCAAAGTATGGGTTTGATTTCTCCAAATGGGAGTGGGACTGGAATTGGGAAAATGCAATAAAAGGGATGGGATTAGCAGCAGTTGCATTTGTAACAGCATATTATGTAATTCCAGCAATAGCAAATTGGATAGCAAAATTGACGGGAATGGCAGTAAAATTAGAATGTGCAATTCAAACAGCAAGTGGCACACAAATACCAATTTTAGGATATTTATCTACACCAACAGGACAAGTGATAGCAGGAATAGGTGGGGGATGGATGCTTTTGGGAGTAACAGTAGATGTATGGAAGGAGATATTTGGGATAGATGAGAAGAGTATGTATGACAAAGAAATAGAAGATAATAAGCCCAAGATAGAGGAGATTACAGAAGAGATAGAACAAGATACAACAGCAGAAGAAGAAATTTTTGAATTACCAGAGCCTTCAAAAATTACTTTACCTGAAAATAATCCCGCAGATGATGCAACAATAGATTTAGATTCTCCCTCGGGGGATACTGCTCTTTATGTGCAGACTACTCAACTATATCAACAAGGTCCTCAAATGCCTTTAAGTCAGCAAGTACAACAATCTACAACAGATACTCTAGGTCAACAATCAACTGCTATTTTTACAATGACAACAGCAATAAAAAATATTTCACCGAAAAGAATGGATCCAATGAATTTAGCTGGGTTAGGAGTTTTAACCACAGCAGCTGGAGGATTCACAATGTATTATGCAAGTGTTGTTGGTTCTGCCGAACTTGCACCCTATTTCTATTGGGGCGGTTGGGCTGGTATAGCAGTAGGTACTGGACTAGTAGCTACTGCAGCAGTGATGCAAGCATTGAATGTTTCTCCTAGACCTGAATTAAAGTTTAAGACGGAAATTAAATAATAGATTAATTATGAAACTAAAAAACAATAAAATTTTTTATATTGTGATTCTTGTAATATTTTTAATTGCTATTTATACTGCTTTTTTTCTGAAAAAGTATAATTATATACCTTATATATTTTTATTCTTCATTATCTTTGTATTTATAAATTATCTATTAAGGATAATCAAACATTTAATAAATACAAATTCGTTTAATCTTATAACCTTGCTAAAGAATATCTTAAAGAAATTACATGCTTGTATATTAATTATTTTAATTCTATTTTTAGTATATGAATTTTTTATTTTAGAAAATAGACTAATTTCCTATCTTTTAGTTTTTATTATCTTTATATATGTGACTATTTTTTCTAAGAGATTTAAACCAAGTAATATTAAAAAACAAAGAGAAACTCGTGATAGGTCTAATAAAGCAAATAAATTTTGACAATCATTTTCTAATTTAATAGTATATAAAAGATGAAAATACCAGAATTTATAACCAATAGGTCAATATTATTGGTAAGGCTCAAACGTCCATTTATTGAATGGATTAACAAATGTGACCCAGATTCTCCATTACCCGATGAATTTATTGAGAAATCTACTGTTTATCTTGTAGAAGATATTCCATTTCCAGAACCAGACAGGATTAAAAAAATAATTAAAAAGCATTATAAGGATATTTTTATAGACCAATTAAATAGTTGGTATACAGATAAAAATTTAGGTGAAAAATGGAAGGTAGTGGAAAATGGGGACGGTGCACAACTTTGTTAAAATAATTGCAAAAGATGTGTATATACACAAAAGTATGATATATGTGGGAGGACAGCAAGTAAGTAAAAATATGCTTCGTCCAATGAATCTACCTAAAGTTAATGTGGGAGTTAATTGGACTGTTGCAGGATTAGGTAAATCATATAGTTTGGAAGGAACCGCTAATATTTGGGCAACTGAAGTAAGAGGAGTTTCAATTGATATTTCTATTGGACAAAATATAGATAAATATTCCTTTAAAACTACTGTAGGTTGGAAACATTTAGGAGCAGGATATTTTTGGAGTTCAAGTGGGAGCTTTGAAGGTATTGTATTACATATACCAATTTTCTTGATACCAAAACCAGTACCATTTTCTATGGGAGGAAAAATACCTTGATGAATAAAACTTTATTTAAAATATTTATTGTAATTATTATATGCTTTTTCCTTATTTCTTATTTCACTCTTGTATATATCGGAGTAAAGTATAACTTGCCAGATAATATTGATAAAATTCATACTTGCCTTGAATTATTTATTGTTCTTTTTCTTGGATTTTCAGTATATTTTATCTTCCCTAAATTTGGTGCAAATATATTAAATTTAGGATTTATTTTATTTAATCCAAAATTTTCAGAAAAAACAAGTAAATTTATAGGTTCTATCTTGATAATTCCTTTAGTTATATTATTTATCTTAATAATAATTAATATCAAAGGTTTGATTGAGTTGGTTAATTATGTATTTTAAAAATTTAATTGAAATTTACTTTTTATCTTATAATAATATGGATAAGTTGTATAATAATTTTCCTTATAAAGAAAGTAAAATTAAAATATATAATACTTTTCTCTATTGCTTTATTATTTGGACCTATTATCTATATAATCTTTTCATTGACTTATCTCTGGCTCGATGTTTCATAGCCTACGGCTATTACACAGACCTGCGCCAAAGCCTGCTGGTGGAGGGATATAGAGGGACGGGGATATAGAGGGACGGTGCACAACTTTGTTAATATAGAATTTTTTATATAAGTTTTGTTCTTTGAAAAACAATTCTTTAGGAAAATTTATCTGATGTTATAAAAATTAAAGGTTGAAATATAATTAAAAAACAATAAATTGTGAATGAGAAAAAATACTGTGTCTTTAGATTTTATGTATTAGATATAATAAGTGTAGGTATAGGGTTTGCGAGTGCAGAGATAACGGCAGGATTGGAAGCAACAAAAGAGATGTCAGCATTAACAAAAACAGTAATAAAGTTGACTTGGGATTTATCCACAACATATATAATGACAAAGATGAGGAATGAGATAAATGGTAAAGAAGAGTTTGACACTTGGGACTGGGTAAATTTAGGAGCAGTAGCAGTAGGGGATATATTGCGGGGAATTAAACAAGCTGGTGAAACCACCGAAGAGATAGGCAAAGTTGAAGAACCAGCAGCCCCCAAAAATGAACCTGCAAAAGATTGTCAGATAGAAAATGAAGGAATAAAAGGAACAGTAACGAAAGGAAAAACCCGTATAAGGAGAGCGGTAGTAAAAAAACTTTCAAAGTATGAAGAAATAAAGCAAAGGTTAATGAATTCACAACAATATAGAGGTATGGAACCTGAAAATTTAGAAAAAAGCATACGACAAATAGAAATGTTAGAAAGTAAATATCCTGGATTTAGATTTGATCCCCAAAATCCCTCACCACCACTTACCCAATTTTTTGCTTATGCTGACAAAGTAGGTATTAAATTAAATATGCCTATAGATATAGGAGTCAGCGCGACAATAAGTGGTATCTCTTCAATAAATTTTGACTCATGGGAAACAGAAATTGGTAGTCTTACTATTGATCTCTATCTTGGAAACATAGAAGCATATTACTATCATGCTACTCTTGATCCATCTCTTATAGGAATACCATTTCAAGCAGGAATTTTTATGGACAAGAATCTAAAAATACAGGGAATTATAATTCGTTTTGGATATTCAATTCCAAAGCCATCCATCTTTTCTTTTGGAGGTAAAATGCCATGAAAATTATAACAATAAAAAAAATCTCCATTATTTCTATCTGTATTATTTTAATTATATTTCAATTTTATAGAACTATTTTTTTCATTCAAAAGAGAATTTTAAATGAAACAATTCCCTCAAATATATTA
>CAZSCZ010000161.1:0-4917 GCA_964605455.1 uncultured Spirochaetia bacterium | reverse complement strand
AATATTTAAGAGATAGAGAAATTCTTTTAATATTAAAAAAAGAATTAGAACAGTTAGACAAAGTAGCATAGAAAATAAAATATATTTAGAAAATAGGTTCTTTTGCGAAAGAGAGCATTTTGTGTAACTTTAAAATTTTGTGCCTTTTATTTATCTACTAAATTAACGAACACTCTTAATTATAATTTTGCTATTCAGCAAGGAATAAAATATTTTTTATAAGTAATGCAATAACTCTTTTGCATGCTGAAGAGTAGTTTGAGTAATTTTTTCTCCACCTAACATACGAGCAATTTCTTGAATTCGTTCATTACTTTTTACCTCTTTTATCCTTGTTATAGTTCTATCACCTTCAATAGTTTTTGTTACTACGAAATGGGTATCTGCATACCTTGCAATTTGGGGCTGATGTGTAATTGAGATAACCTGGCGGTTTCCACCTAAAAATTTTAATTTTTTACCAACTCTATCTGATGTCTTGCCACCTATCCCAACATCAATTTCGTCAAATATCATTGTTTCAATATTATCTACTTCATTAAGAATTGTTTTAAGAGCCAGCATAACTCTTGCCATTTCACCACCTGATGCAATTTTTCGCAAAGGTCGTGGCTCTTCTCCAACATTTGGTGCAATTAAAAATTCTATATTATCTATTCCTTTTTCTGTAAGTTTATATCTCTTCCCATCAATTTCAACAATCCCATCAGGAGATTCCTGATAGATTATATTTACTTTAAAAACAGTTTTACTCATATCCAACTCCGAAAGTTGTGTCTCTATTTTCTCTTCAAGAAGCTTTGCTATAACACGTCTTCTACCTGAAAGTTGGATAGCAAGTTTTGCAAGTTTCTCTTCTATTTGTTTTATTTCCTGTTTTGTTTTTTCAATTTCTTCTTCACTTTGTTCAATTGCAGAAAGGTCCTGAATACATTTCTCTTTATATGTAAGTATCTCTTCTATTGTATTTCCATATTTTTTCTTTAGCTTATTTATAATATCAATTCTTTGGATGATTTCATCAAGGCGTTGAGGTGAAAAATTAAACTTTAGTTTGTATTCTCTTAAATTTGATATAACATCTTCAATCTGATAATAAGATTCTTCTAATGCCTGTTTTATATTTACAATTACAGGGTCAAATTTTTCAATTTCACTTAATGCTGAAATAGTCTGTTGAATCTGAGTATATGCTGATTCTTCTTTTTGGTATAGAAATTCATAACTCCTTTCAATTGCATCAAAAATTTTCTCCTGATTACTTAAAACAAGATACTCTTTTTCAAGTTCCATATCTTCGCCTTTTTTTAGATTCGCTGATTCTATTTCATCAATGCTGAATTTAAGCAAATCTATAAGCCGCCTCTTTTCTTGTTCATTCATCATAAGTTTTTCCAGCTTATTTTTTAAATTTTCATACTTTTTAAACTCTTCTGAAATTTCTTGGCGTTCATTTTCAAGGTTACCAAATTTATCTAAAAACTCTATATGTGTATTTATTTTCAATAGAGACTGATGTTCGTGCTGACCATGAATATCAACAAGAGTATTCCCTAATTCTTTTAACTTTGATAAAGGAACAGGGGTAGCATTAATATAGTTTTTATTTTTACCTTCAAGAGAGATTTCGCGTCTTATAATTACAGGCTCATCAGGATTAAAATCAATTCCACTGTTTTCAAGGATTTTTTGGGCTTCAAAATTATTTTTAATATCAAAGGTTGCTTCAATTATTGCTTTTTGTTCACCCTTTCTTATTGAAAAACTGTCAACTCTTTCACCTAAAATTGCACCAATTGCACCAATAATTATTGATTTACCTGCGCCTGTCTCACCAGTTAAAACATTAAATCCTCTCGTAAAATTTACTTTTATATCTTCTATTAATGCAAAATTTCTTACTCGTAAATACTCAAGCATAAATTAAACCTCATTTTACCCATTCAAATTTCTCACGCAAAATATCAAAAAAGCTTCGTTTAGGGGATTTTATAAGCTTTGTTGTATATTTTGACTCTGTTATTGAAATTGTATCATTTTGTTTAATATTTAATGCCTTTATCCCATCTATACTTAGTATCATATCTTCATATTCAGTATCAATTTTAATGTCAATTATAGAGGAAGAGGGCACAACTATTGGACGAATACCAAGTGTATGTGGACAGATTGTATTAATAATAAGGAGTTTCATTCCTGGCACAACAATAGGACCAGAAGCAGATAAAGAATACCCTGTTGAACCTGTAGGTGTTGCAACAATTATTCCATCACCTTCAAATGTGCCTATATATTGCTTATTTATATATGATTTTAATTTTATTATTCTTGTAAATTTGCCTTTATGAATAACTACTTCATTAAGTCCTGTAACAGTTTTTATTGTTTTGTTGTTCCTTATTACCCTGGCTTCAAGCATAAGTCTTTCTTCAATTTTAAATTTATTATGCACTATATTTTTAAAAGTTTCACTAATTTCTGAAGCTTTAACTTCTGTAAGGAATCCAAGGCCACCAATATGAATTCCAAGAAGTGGAACATTCTTTTTAGCAAAAATATAGGCTGCGTTTATAAAAGTTCCGTCACCACCTATTGCTAATACCATATCACAATTATTTATAAATTTTCTATTTGAAACCCCATATCTGCTTTTTTGAACTGCTTTGGCAATCTTTTTTTCCAGAAAAAATTTTATTCCATATTTTTCTCCCTCTTGAATTATAATATCAAATACTTCTTTTGCTTCTGATTTACTCAGGTTAAGTATTACAGAGATGTTCTTTATTTTATTTTTCATAATATTCCATAACAATAACGAATTTGCATTATTTGTCAAGATTTTTTAATAACAAAAAATTGTTTATTCAACTTTCTCTTGCAGACTTTTTATTTCTTTTCTTAAAAATTGGAGTTCTTCATAAGTTTGCTTAACAAATGAATCATCTGCTGCAAGTGTATGTGAAAAGTCATAATCATTAATAATTTTTCTACCTCTAATATCATCTTTTTCTTTTGAAATTTTTACACTTTCAGCTATTTTTTCTTCCATTTTAAATAACATTTCTAATAAATCTTTTAAGTTTCTTTTTTCAGGAAATTCCATTTTAAGAACCTTTTTTTCATGTTCCCATCTTAAATTATCCGAAGGTAAAGCAAGTAGCCCCCAATCAATTTTTTGTTCTCTATTTCTTAAAAGTAAAGAGATTCTATTTTTTAGCCCTTTCAATGCATAATATCTTATATAAAATGTATAAGTTTCTATAGCTTTTATTCTATTTTTTTCATATAAATAGTTTTTCCCAATGCCTTTAATATCTTTATCAAGATAAAGCTCTTTTTTTTCTTCAACTTGAGTGAGCCTTTCTCTTGCAGTAATCATTAAATCAATAATTTCTGGTCTGAAAATTTCAAATATAAATTGTGTTCTTTTAGCTTTGTTTCTTTTTTTATATTTAGCTTCATTTCTTTTAATTGCAAATATATTTTCTGAAAGGACCCAGGCTGGTATAATCTCATTATAGGCAGGAGATATGCTTTTTATTTGTTCTGCAGGTGAATTTATAAGTGAAAATGGGAATTCAACTTTTTGTGGAAGTGTAGTTACGCCTGTTGCAATAATAGAATATGGTGCTTTTGTAAAATTTGCAGGAAATTTTATATTCACTCCAAGCCCGAAAAATGTTCCTTCACCTGGAAATATTTCTTGATCAGGCGCCTTTGAAGTATGATTGCTACCTACATTTGCTCCATATCCGATATTTCCTTTGCCCTCAGGCCAAATAGCAGATATTAAAAGTGATTGATGATGAAATCCTACAAAAGGACCAACAAGTGAAGATGTAACTTCTCCTTCACCTATTCCTGTGTTGGGACCAATAATTGAATTTGTAACTTTTCCCTGCCGTTCTATATGTGAATGTTCGGTAAGAACAGAACGCATAACTATCCCCATTGAAGAAACTTCGCATCCCCATTGTATAATAGAATCAGATACATAAGAACCTTCTTTTATCGCAGTAATTTCATTATTATTACTTAATACTGTAGTGTTTTTAATCATAGTTGCACAAGATACTTCTGCATTATTACCTATAAATGTGTTTCTTATTTCTTTGTTATTCAAAATTTTTGCACCACCTAAAATTATGGACTTTTTGAATTTTATTTTTTCTATGTAATTATTTACAAATCTTTCGTATTTTTCAAGTAACTCTTTTTTATCCCTACTTGTAGCAATTAATGCGGATTCTTTAATAGTAAGCTCCGCATAAGATTTTAGCTCTCTCCCACCTGTCTCTATGCCTACAGATATTTTTATTCCATTCCCATATAATGGAAATTCATCAGATATAATAGCACCATTATTTAAAAGTAAAACATTTTTTGCTATATAATAATTTTTTAAAATTTTGACATCTTTAATCAGTACATTCTCATCTATTATTGAATCTTGAATAGTAGAGTTAAAAATTCCACACGGCAGAGAAATTTCTTTAAATAAATGTTTCGGTTCATTTGAACAGATAATTACATCACCAATAAATATATTGTTTCTAATATTTTCAAAATTAATATCTCCACAAAATTTGACTTTGTTCCATTCCTGAGAAAAGTTGCCATTTTGGAGCAATATTTCTATTTCAGCTTTGCTTAATGTTCTTGCATCTTTTTTTATAGCATCAATATTTTTTTTAGCATTATTGATTAATTTAATAAATTCAGATGAAGAAAACTTCTTTTCAAAATTCATTTGCTTCTCCTATTAAGAGAGGGACGGTGCACAACTTTATTAATTTTATAATTTCTAAACACTGAGAAGACTAAGAACTCGGACTCTGAAAACTGTGCACAAAGTTACAAAGTTAACAAAGTTGTGCACCGTCCCTCATTTTAGGACTAATATCTTGTTGCGTCGTT
>CAZSCZ010000160.1:0-4932 GCA_964605455.1 uncultured Spirochaetia bacterium | reverse complement strand
TACTGGAGAGGAATCATATAGATCGGGAGTATCTTATTAAACATTTGATTGAAGCGATAAGAGAAGAGCATAGGAGAGGAAATAATTGGAGTGAAATACTACTATCTCTTAAGTCTCTGTATCTATTTGATTTTATTTTGGAATTGAGTTT
Organism: uncultured Spirochaetia bacterium; assembly: GCA_964605455.1. Classification (GTDB taxonomy): domain Bacteria; phylum Spirochaetota; class JAHITG01; order JAHITG01; family JAFGFC01; genus CAZSCZ01. The sequence continues at coordinate 4,781 of CAZSCZ010000160.1, read as the reverse complement.
AATTTCCAAGAGTTCTGAGAGTAAAAATATAAAATTTAAGGAGGTGAAATTAGTGGAAGAAATTAGAGATAGATATAAGAATATAGAGAAGTTTTTTAGTGAATTTTCAAATGCTTTTGATACATCAGATAAAAAAGCAGCGTTTTTAGAAGGAGTCCTAACAAGCTTTCTTTTAGGAGTTCAATACGCAAAGAGAGGATCAACACCATTTAGAAAGAAGTTACAGGGATTAAAACTAAACAAAAGGAAAATAAGGAGACTCTTACCAGAAATCATAGAAAAACTTAGAGCATATGATACAGCTTACTCAGATATCGAAGAATTAATTTCTAAATATTTTATTGAAGCTGATGAAAATAGTTGGACAATTTCAGATGACGAAATAAGTTATTATTTTGCTCTTGGATTGAATCTTGGTAAAATATTCAAAGGAGGTGATAAAAATGAGTAAAATAATAGAAAATAGATCTGAAATCGTATTTTTGTATGATGTGACTGATGCGAACCCGAATGGAGACCCAATGGAAGAAAATAAACCTAGATTAGATCAAGAGACTGGCATAAATATTGTGACCGATGTAAGACTAAAGAGAACTATACGGGACTACTTCTTGACATTGATAGAAAGTGGTGATGAACGAGTTAAAGAACAGGATATTTTTATAAAGGAAGTAAGAGATGAAGAAGGATATTTATATGATGCAAAAACTAGAGCAAAAGACTTTTTGAAAAAGGAAGGGACTTTCTCAGAAATGAAAAAAGCGATTAAAAATGAAATATGTTCAAAATGCATAGATGTTAGACTATTTGGAGGGGTGATCCCATTAGAGCTTAAAGTTAGTGGCAAAGACAAGCCAGAAAAAGGCTCGATAACTCTAACAGGACCAACTCAATTTAGATTTGGCAGATCTCTTCACCGTGTAGATATAAAATATATCCAAGGAACTGGTGCATTTGCTGCAGATTATGGAGGTAAAAAGAGCATGCAATTCACATTTAGAGAAGAATATATCTTACCGTATTCGTTAATTTGTTTTTACGGTATTGTAAATGAGAATGCAGCAAAAACAACAGGACTAACAGAGAGTGATGTGGAATTGTTAATAGAAGGTATGTGGAACGGAACAAAGAACTTAATTACAAGATCAAAAGTAGGCCAAGTTCCTCGATTTATATTAAGAGTGACATACAGGGAGAATAATTTCCATATCGGAGATTTGGATAAAATGATTAAACTCAAAAATAGAAACGGTGAAGATCTCAGCGAAGAAGAACAAGAAAAAATAAGAGATATTTCGGAAGTGAAAGTAGATATTTCAAAATTAATAGGCGTTCTAAGTGACTACAAAGATAAGATAGAGAGAATAGAATTTAAGGCTGATAAGAGAGTAGCATTCGTTGTAAATGGATCTGTTTTAACAAGTGATGAGTTAAAAAACGAATTTGTAAATAAGATCAATTTACAAAATAATCAGATAAATGAGTTTGTATTTTGAAGGAAGGGAATATGGACAAAGTAATAGTTTTTGACATTTGGAGTGATTTTGCACATTTTAGAAGATTTGAAACCACTACATCTCCGCTTACTTATCCCTTTCCTACAGGAACAACAATAGCAGGTCTTTTATCGGCGATAGCTGGTCTTCCAAGGGATTCATATTACTCTCTATTTTCGAGAGAAAATATTCAATATTCTCTCAGAATTTTGAATCCCATAAAAAAAATAGTTATACCAATAAACATTGTGAAGACAGATGAACTAAAATCTTTTTCTTGTGAAAATTTAAAAATACAATATTTCAAATTAGATGTTAGAGCTCTTACTCCCTACGAATTCATTAAAAATCCAAAATACAGAATATATGTGCGATTCAGAAGCTCAGCTGTAGAGAAGTTGTATAAAAAAATAAAGTTACTTTTGGAAAATCATAAGACAGTTTACACACCTTATCTTGGCATTACTGAAACAATCGCTAATTTCAAACTCATTGGTGATTTCCAAGCTGTTCCTGTTGCAATTAAAGATGAAATAAGAACTCTGCATAGTGTTGCCAGAAGAGATTTTATTGAGATAATACTAGAAGAAGAAAGGAGATACGGATTGGAAACCATACCTCTTTATATGGATAATGATAGAAAAGTTCTTGAGCATTGCAATGTTATATATGAGCACTATGGAGAACCATTAAAAGTTAAAAGTAGAATTATCTATGAAATTGGAGGTGAAAACGTTTTATTCTTTTAAATTAAAATCACATCCAGATAAATTATTAAAAAATCACTTAAAAAATGTGGGTATATTGTCTAGAGAGATAATAAAATCTAAAATAATAAAGAATAAAGAAATTTTTATTGAGATAGCATACTTGATTGGAATAACACACGATTTTGGTAAAACTACCACTTATTTTCAAAATTGGATAGAAAATGAAAAAAGGACTCAATACGCTCAACATGGTTTTATCTCGAGTTTAGTTGGATATTTGGTCATTAAGGATTTTTTATCCAATCTACACAAACTTAAGGAATTTTGGTATTTACCGGGTGTGGCATGGATAGTAATAAACAAACATCATGGTAATTTAAGAGATATTCATAACGAGGAAATAAAAAAGTTAAAAGATCCAGATGAATTAGAATTAATAGAGGTACAATTGACTGATATATATTCCCATACTTTAGTAGAAGTTGAGGAGATCTATGAATCACTAAATTATCCACAAATCTCAAAAATATTAGAGGAGATTAAAAATCCAGAAAAAGTAGTACAAGAGATATATAAGGATATTAAAAAAATTTGTATGGATGGGTTTAAAAGTAAAATATTAAAATATTATTTCTTAATTCTTTTCTTTTACTCAGTATTACTCGATGCAGATAAATTAGATGCCTCCGGTAGAGACAAACTTCCTGAAAGAATAGAAATATCTGGTAATATCATAGATGAATATAAGAAAATCAAATTTGGAGAACCTAAAACAAAAATAGATATCTTAAGAGAGAATGCTTATAATGACGTTATCACAAAAATTGATGAGATTGATCTAAACGGTGGAAGAATTTTCTCAATAAATTTACCTACAGGCTGTGGTAAGACTTTAACAGGTCTATCTTTTGCTCTTAAATTAAGAGAGAAAGTAAAACTAAGTTTTGGATTTACCCCCAGAATTATATATTCTTTGCCATTTCTTAGTATAATTGACCAAAATGCTAAGATTATTGAGGATATTTTAGGATTTAAATACAAAAAAATCCCTTCTAATCTGTTTATAGTCCATCATCATCTGTCAGATATAAAATATAAGGAAATTAAAGAAGATGAACTAAATATCGAAGAATTAAACAGATCATTATTGCTCACAGAAGGATGGCACTCAGAAATAATAATTACAACGTTTGTTCAATTATTTTACAGTTTAATTACAAACAAAAATAGAGCTGCAAGAAAATTTCATAATATTGTTAACTCTATGATAATTCTCGATGAAATTCAGTCGATTCCGTATAGATACTGGCTACTAATTAATGAATCTCTAAAATATTTAGCAAATAATTTTAATTGCTGGATAATTTTGATGACAGCTACAAAACCACTTATTTTTAGAGATCAAGATACTAAAGAACTCGTTATAAGTACAGAAAAGTATTTCAATGCTTTTAATAGAGTTATTTTTAATTTTAATCTAACTCCCAAAAATTTTGATGAGTTTAAACATGAAATTTTAGAGGAGATATTACAAAAAAATGAAAATATATTAGTTGTTTTAAATACGATAAATTCTTGCAAGAAATTATATAGATTTCTAAAAGATGAACTCGCTGCATTTTACAGTATAAATAAAAAAGATATTAAAATAGATGAGGACGGCGTTGTCAATTTTCCAGATTTAGAATTAATTAACTTATCAACACTTATTCTTCCACAGTATAGGCTAAAAAGAATAAATCGAATCAGGGATATGGAGGATAATAAAAGAAAAGTAATTGTAACAACTCAATTAATTGAAGCAGGAGTAGACATAAGCGCAGATATAATGTATAGAGATTTTGCTCCATTGGATTGTATAATACAGAGTGCTGGTCGATGCAACAGGAATAATGAAAAAGATACAGGTAGTGTCAATATCATTATTTTAAAAAATGGAAATAAAGAATTCTATAAGTATATCTATGATTCTACTCTCATAGACACTACAGAAAAAGTTATCAAAACTTTTAAAGAAAAAATAGAAGAAAAAGACTTTGTTTTAGCTTCAATTGAAAAATATTATAAAATGATGTTAGAAAGAGGATCTAAAGAGGACTCCTATAGACTCTTAGATTCACTTAATAAATTAGAGTTCTCAGGGACTACTAAATTTGATTTATTTGAGGAGAGTTTATCTACAAAATCTATATTTGTTGAAATCGATGATCTAGCTGAGAGTATTAGAAAAAAAATGGAAGAAATACTTGAAAACAAAAAAGGATTTGAAAGAAAACTAGGGATATTAGAACTAAGGAAAGAGATAAACAACTACACAATCCAAGTGCGATATTCTAAAAAGATAGAAGATAAAATAGATAGTTTGAATCCTATTGACGGCTTAAAAGATTTTAAATATATTAGTAAAAAAGAAGTGAATAAATATTATAAGACAGATTCAGGATTAGGTATAGATGAATCGCTATCAAATTATTTTATAATCTAAGATTATAGATTTATATCTGTAATAACTATATAATCAATTCTTATTTTGATGTCTTCAGGCAGTTTCAAAAGCTCTTTTGCAGCTTTTTTA
>CAZSCZ010000159.1:0-4984 GCA_964605455.1 uncultured Spirochaetia bacterium | reverse complement strand
ACTTTTATTTTTTTGTAAAGCAGGATATTCTTTGGAGTCTTGCCAACAAATAGTACAAGTTTTGAATAGTGATTTGTTGCAGGCTCAAAATATTCCCTGAACCCAGAATCTACCTCTACTACTTTAAAGTTTTTATAACTTACATCAGTAAAAATTTTTCTTACCATAAATTGTAATCTTAATAACAGTGGGTCACTTTGGTATGCAGAATTATCAAATACAAGTAGTAATCCCCTTTCATTGGAAGTATATTCTATCTCTTTACTTTCTTTTAGGTAACACTTTGTTTTCTCTAACACATTTTCATTTATAATTTCACCATAGTATACCACTATTTTCTTTGTTCGCGTATCCGGAATTATAATATCTTGAAGGATTTTTAATTCTCTTTTTTTAAATGTTTTATTTTCATAGGATGACATCTTATTTGCCAGCTGATACTGAACAAATATAGATTCCATTTTGTAAATTGGTGAAATTTCAGGTTGAGGATACTTTTGTGGATAATATTTTCGTAATATTTTAGCAAGTATTTTGTTATAATATACTGATACATTTTCTACTTGCTGAGATTCTAATTTTTTCATATATTCATCAGTAAGGATTAAATTTACTGTAATTCTTTTATCTTCATCAATGCCAAAAATTTGTGCATTTTGAATATCTGTAGCATCTAATTCTATACCAGCTTTTCGTAATGTGGGTTCTTTAGCCCATAATTCTTTTATAATTTCAAAAGGTATATACATTTTCTATATTTCCCCAAATAGATTTTTTATATTATCTTCTATTTTTTGTTCAATTTTACTTATCGGAATACTTATAAGCTCACTTAAAAATTTTATTGTATATTTAATATAATAAGGAAAATTTGTTTTTCCCCGATATGGCATTGGGGCAAGGTAGGGAGCATCTGTTTCAAGAAGTATATGTTTTAATGAAATTTTTTTAGCTGTTTCTTGAAGAACTTTCGCATTTTTATATGTAAGATTACCTGCAAAGGATATCTTAAAACCATTTTGTATACATATTTGTGCCTCCTCAGGACCATAAGAAAAACAGTGAAAGATACCTCTTATGCCTTTGTATTTAGAAGTATTTAATATTTGCATTATTTTTTCAAAAGAATTTCTACTATGGATTATTACAGGTTTATTATATTTTTTTGCCAGACATAAATGGTATTCAAAAAGTTTAATCTGATTTTCTAAAGATGAATAATTGCGATAGAGGTCTATACCCGTTTCACCAATACCAATACATTTATTGTGTGATATTAATTTTTCTATTTTTTTAAGATTATGCTCTGTGACCTTATCCGCCTCAGATGGATGAATTCCAACTGAAAAGTATAATTCTTTATATTTTTCTGCAAGGATAACATTGTTAAAGTTAGATTCAAAATCTACCGAAATATTAAACAAGAGGTTAATATTTTGTTTCTGACACTCTTTTATAATATTCTCAATTTCTGTATCGTTCTTTGTTATAAGAAATAGATGTGTATGTGTATCTATTAGCATATCAAATATTTTATAATAAAAAATTTAATTTTCAAGTTTTTATTTGTAAATGTGCTTGAAAATTTTTTCATAATTTATGATATAATAAAGGTGCATAGAATAAATTTTCTTTTATTTGTTGACATATCATTTAATTTTGATTATCTTTAACTTTTTAATAAATAAAAGGGAAAAGCGATGAAATTGTTTCGTTTTATTAGCAAAATATTTTCAGTCTTTTCTGAGAATTTGCCTAAAATAAGTGAAAAAGTTTTGAAAACTATGTTGTATACATTTTATCAGATAAAAAAAAGGGGCAAAGAACATTTGACAGTAATGTTTATTCCGCATTCAGAGAAGCGAATACTTACATTTCATATTTCATATTTTACAATAACTTTTGTAGTAATACTATTTCTTTTAGCAGCAATATTTTCAACAATTGCACTTCTTTCACATACAACTACACAACAAGAAGTTGCAAATCTTATTGAGAAAGGTAAAGATTGGAAAGAAAAAGAAAAATTACTCCGACAAGAAATAGAAGATTTAAGTGAAAGTATTGAAGGATTAAAACCTAAAATCAAAAAATTATATGTTATAGCTTCTTCCAGCAAAGAAGGCGCAATAGATTTGTGGGCAAAAGGGGGAATAAGTGATAGTAGTTCATCAAAAGAACATTTGCTAAATTTACCTAAAGAGGTATATTATTTAAAGCAGGTGAAACAGGATGTAAAATTAACGAAAAAATATATAGAGCATATAAAACACTTTTTAGAAGAGAGGGAGAAAATTTTCTCAAAGATACCATCAATATGGCCTCTAAAAGTAGGGGGATATATTACATCAGATTATGGATGGAGAAGACATCCGTTTAATCGTAGAAAGATGGAGTGGCATAGAGGGATAGATATAGCTTCTTGGCCAGGTGCTCCTATAATAGCAACAGCTGATGGCACTGTTAAATTTGCAGGTTGGCGAGGTGGATATGGCTTAACTGTAATCATAAGACATGAGTATGGATTTGAAACTCATTATGCTCATCTTTCAAGAATAAAAACACGAACTGGAAAGAGAGTTAAACGAGGAGAAATTATAGGATATTTGGGGAGAACAGGTCTTACTACTGGTTATCATCTTCATTATGAAATAAGAATAGGGTTAAAAGATGTTAATCCCTGGGCTTATATTATGAATATAAAATAAATAATATTATGGCTAATCCTAAAAAAAGAGAAGAAAATCCCGAAATCATCAATAGTATAATTGGCGAAGGTTCGGAACTTAAAGGTGAGTTTAAAGTTAAAGGAACACTAAGAATAGATGGGGTCTTTGCAGGTGAAGTTCATACTGATGGAAGAATAATTGTAAGCCAAACCGGGCATGTTAAAACTGATTTAAAAGGTGGTGTGATTGTAATTGGTGGCACTGTTGAAGGAAATGTGTATGCAACTAAACAGGTAACATTACTTAAAACTGCAAAATTAATGGGCGATATTATTACTCCATCTTTAGTGGTTGAAGAAGGAGTTGTTTTTGAGGGAAATTGTATAATTAATAAAAGTAAGGATGGCGATTTCTTTGAAACTATTAAAAAAAAGAAAGAATAAAAGAGGATTTTTTATAACATTTGAAGGAATTGAAGGGTCAGGAAAGTCAACTCACATTAAACTTCTCGCAGAATTTCTCAAAGAAAAGGGATTTGATGTTATAATTACAAAAGAACCAGGTGGGACACCTATAGGGGAACAGATAAGAAAAATTTTGCTTGACCCTAAAAATAAAACACTTACAGGAAAAACTGAACTTTTTCTTTTACTTGCAAATAGAGCACAGCATATAGCAGAAAAAATTGTTCCTTACCTTTATAAAGGTTTTGTTGTAATTTCAGATAGATATGCTGATGCATCAATTGCATATCAAGGTGGTGGAAGAGGAATTGATACACAAATTATAAATAATTTAAATAAATTTGTAACTGAAAATATTTTCCCAGATATTACAATCTTGATGGATGTTGACTTAAAAAAGGGTATTAAATCTGCACGAATGAAAAATGATTTTAAATTAGGTGATAGAATTGAAAGTGAAAGTTTAAGATTTCATAAAAGAGTTCAAAATGAATATTATAAACTTGCAGCTAAAGAGCCAGAAAGAATTGTGCTCGTTAAACTAAAAAGAAATATTAACGAAACTCAAAATATAATAAGAAAAACCATCATAAATAGAATGAAAAGATACGGGTTTAAAATATGATTGAAATTGAAAGAGCAGACACAAGAAAGAATATTAAAGAAAAAATTAAGACTATTAAAAAAAAGAAGAGAGGAACAAGTGTAACTATTAAGCATTCTCAGTTTTTTGATGAAATTCTTGAAATTCAGCAAGTTGAAAGCGTAAAACTTGAACTTAATAAGCTATTAGAAGAAATAGATGTAACAGGAAAGGAATTTGCCCAAATTCCAACTCTTGAAAATTTGAGAAAATATAAAGCATTAATAAAAAGTTTTCTTGAATTAGTGATAAGAAATGTTTATAAAGTAAAAGAAAAATATGGTAAAAGAATATGGCTTAAGCAAAAGGTTTATATTATAATAGAAAAAATAAATGAAAAATTAGAAAAATTAACAAATTATATTCTAAATAAGGAATCGGAGCATATAGATCTGCTTGCTACTCTTGATGAGATTAGAGGGCTTTTAATTGATTTATACAAATAATAACTTTATTCCTGTTTCCTCCAATTACAATTTTTATGTGAAAATTATAAATTAATTTTAGAACACACACATAAAAATGTATGAGGCTATTTAGAAAATTTAGTGATTAAAGAAAAGAAAAATTATCAATTATTTTCGGTTTTCGGAGCCCCCCCACTTACATCCTGTAAGTGGGGGGTCCCACACTTGCAGGATATAAGAGTGGGGATAGCCGGAGACCACACCTACAGGATGTAAGTGTGAGGACGGAAATGAAAAAATGATTGATGATTTTTTCAAACATACTCTAAAAATGTATTGACATTTGATTTTAAATTGATATACTTTTAAAGTAATGATAAAGATTAGATTGCTATTTATAATATCCATTTTGATGTTTTCTGGTAAAGTGAAAGCTGATATAGCTGGAGATATAAAGGCAATAAAAGAAAAATTAGATAAAGTGGTAACAAAAGATGAATTTAGGATTTATATAGAAGCAACTGATAAAAGGTTTGAAGATATGCAAAAATATATGGATAAAAGGTTTGAAGGTATGCAAAGATATATGGACAGAAGATTTAATGCTATAATGTGGTTTATGGGGATAGGTTTTTCAGCATTAGCATTTTTTAGTCTATTTTTATATAATTTAACAAATAAGCGGCTCAAGGCGATGCAGGAACAGATGGATAAACGATTTGAAGAAGTTACCAGTTTAATTTTAATTTTGGTAAAGGCGCACGAAAAAGAGATAGGTTCAGAAGTAATAGATGTTACATT
>CAZSCZ010000158.1:0-5003 GCA_964605455.1 uncultured Spirochaetia bacterium | reverse complement strand
ATAAAATTTTATTTCATATAATTTTTGATATAAAAACAATTATAAAATATTTTTTTAACACACTCTTTTGTCCCCTTGACTTTTTTTTGAAAAGGGTTACTTTAATAAATATATATTTGTTTTAGGTTTTAGGTATATGGAAAATGAAATAAAAAGATGGGAAAAACTAAATTTAAAAGGCATTTCACTTAAGTGGATTATATTTGGGATAGTAGTGCTATATTTTTTGCCTGTTGGAATAAAATTTCTGATAAAATTTTTGGTGGATTATATTTGGTTTGATTCACTGGGATTTCTCTCGCGCTATCTGAAAGTGCTTTTTACAAAAATTAAAATTTTCTTTATATTTGGCGGAAGTTTCTTTTTAATTGCGCTCATAAATAATTTAATTACCAGAACGAATGTAACTTCAAAAGCTAGGAAAATTTATATTGGAAAGATTTATACCAAAGAAATAATTAAATTTATGGTTTTAATTTTAATTGCATTTGCAATTATATTTGGATTGATTGCTACTAATTGGTGGGAGGATTTTTTAAAATTTTACAATTTTGAAAAATTTAATATAACTGACCCTATATTTAATAGAGATATAAGTTTTTATGTGTTCCAACTGCCTATATATAATTTCCTTAAAATATGGACGAGATGGGTTCTTATTTTTCTTTTATTTTGGGCTTTGATAATATATATTATTTCAAATAGTATCTCCATTTCATCTAAAACTCTTTTTATTCCAAAGTATATAAGAGTTCATCTTGGATTTATTTTATTTTTGCTTTTTTTAAATTATGGAGTGGGATTTTTACTCAAAAAATATGAATTATTATGGAATCAGCATTCAATTGTTAAAGGAGCTTCATATACTGATGTTTATGCACATATATTTGCTTATAATGTAATGTTTTTTTTCTCAATTCTTATGGCAATTACGTTTATATACTGGATTTTTTCTCAGAGTTTTAAGACTATCATTTCTGGAATAATCTTGTTTTTTATACTTTTGCTAAGTTTAAATTATATCTATCCCTTTTTTCTTCAGAAATTTGTTGTTGCTCCAAATGAAATAGAAAAAGAGAAAAAATTTATACAATATACAATAAAATATACTCGTTTAGCTTATGATATTGAAAAAGTAAAAGAACGGTATTTTGAAGTTAAAAATGATTTAACACCAGAAATTCTTAAGAGTGAGAAAGAAGTGATAAAAAACATAAGATTATGGGATTGGCGTCCCTTGAAAATGACATTCAAACAATTACAGGAAATAAGACCGTATTACATTTTTTCAGATGTGGATATTGACAGGTATTATATAAATGGTGAATTAAGACAAGTGATGCTGGCTGCAAGAGAGATTACTCATAGTAATTTACCAAAAGAAGCAAGAAACTGGATAAATAGATATTTAAAATATACACATGGTTATGGAATTGTAATGATACCTGTAAGTGCAGTAAATCAAGAGGGCTTACCTGAATTTTATATAAAAGATATACCACCTGTTTTTGTCCCAGGCTTAGAGATAACGAGACCGGAAGTTTACTATGGTGAAACTGTTAGAGATTATGTTATTGCTAATACAAAAACTTCTGAATTTGATTACCCTTCAGGTGATGGGAATGTCTATACCTTTTATAAAGGTGATGGTGGGATTAAACTTGATAGCGAATGGAAAAAATTGCTTTTCAGTATTTATTTGGGAAGTATTAAAATCTTATTTACTGATTTTATTACACCATCAAGTAGAGTAATGATAAGAAGAAATATTATTGAACGTGTAAAGTATGTAGCACCATTTCTTGTAATTGATAATGACCCTTATATTGTTCTTATAAAAGGTAAACTCTATTGGATAGTGGATGCATATACTTTTACTGATAAATTCCCTTACTCTGAAAAATTTAATGATGAGCTTAATTATATTAGAAACTCTATAAAAATAATAATTGATGTATATACTGGAAAAATGAAATTATATATTATTAATTCAGACGATCCTATTGCAAATACATATAGAAATATTTTTCCAGAATTATTTAGTAATTTATCAGAACTTGATGAAGAGTTTAAAAAGCATTTTAGGTATCCTTCAGATATTTTTATGATTCAGGCAGATATTTATCGGACATATCATATGAGAGCTCCGGAAGTTTTCTATAATAAAGAAGATTTATGGAATTTTCCAACAGAAGTATATGACGAAAATGAAGTGCTAATGAGTAGTTATTATATAATAAATAAAATAGAAGAAAATGGAAAACCTGAATTTTTAAATATTATTCCATTTACACCATCAAAGAAAAATAATATGATTGCATGGCTTGCAGCAAGATGTGATGGAGATAAATATGGAGAGCTGGTGGTATTTAAATTTCCTAAAAGACATCTGATTTATGGTCCTATGCAAATTGAAGCAAGAATAGACCAGCACCCTGAAATTTCAAGGCTTATTTCACTTTGGGGACAGAAGGGGTCAAGAGTAATACGGGGAAATTTACTTGTTATACCAATTAAAAATTCCATACTTTATGTTGAACCACTATTTTTGCAAGCAGAAAAACAAGAATTGCCAGAGATAAAACGAATAATTGTTGCTTATAATGATAATATTGCTATTGCATCATCATTAGAAGAGGCACTTATCTCTGCACTTGAAGGTGGCACTGCCAAAAGTGTAGAAATATCAGATGAGTTTGATACTATAAAATTTTCAATAAAGGAATTAATTAATAAAGCCTTGAACTATTACGATGAGGGTATGAAATCACTTAAACAGGGGAAATGGACAGAATATGGTGAAATGATGAAAAAATTAAAAGAAATACTTGAACAAATTAAAAATAGATGAATATAATTTCTGTTAGTAGAAGAACAGATATACCTTCTTTTTATGGTGAGTGGTTTTTAAATCGTATAAATCAGGGGTTTGTTGAATATTTTAATCCGTTTAATTATTCACAAAGATATAAAGTATCACTAAAACCTAAAGATGTAATTGCTTTTGTTTTCTGGTCAAAAAATTTCAAGCCTTTTTTACCAATATTAAAAGAAATAGAAAAAGATTATAATTTTATATTTCATTTTACAATTACAGGTCTGCCCAGAATATTTGAGCCTAAAGTGCCTGAAAAAGAAAAAATGATCTATATTTTCCAAGAACTTGGGACAAGATATGGAAAAGAAAAGATGCTATGGCGATTTGACCCTATTATTATTTCAAATATTACTCCTCAAAGTTTTATTTTTGAGACATTTGAAAAAATTGCAGAGAAACTTAAAGGCTTTACTGAACGATGTTATATAAGCTTTGTTAATTTTTATGGTAAAGTAAAAAAGAATTTTGAATATCTTAGGATATCTCAGAATGTAATTGTGCATAATTCAGAATCTGTTCAGCAGAAAAAAATTGCGGAAAGATTAAGTAGAATTGCTAAAAAATATAATGTTACACTTTATTCTTGCTGTAATGATATTATAGTAAATGAAGATATTAAAAAAGCACATTGTGTTGATGCTGAATTGATATTTAAAATATTTAATATTACTCATAAATTCCCTAAAATAAATCCTACACGCAAAGAATGTGGATGTTATGATAGTAGAGATATTGGTACCTATGATACTTGTCCACATAATTGTATCTATTGCTATGCAAATACAAATAAAAATAGAATAATGAAATTTTATGAGAAATATAGAAAAAATTCTGCTTTGCAGTTTGCTCCTTCACTTTTTTGGTAGCTTGTTGTGATTTGTGGATTTTCAAATATCTATAAAATTTTATTGACTTGTCAAAAAATGTGTGTAATTTATATATTATAGTTAAATGCATAAATATTCGTAACAATATAAATAAGATTGTTACTTCCCTGCGGACGCAGGAGTCTATAATTACTTATATTGTTTCAATTATAGATTCCCGCTGGAGTTTACCCCTGCGGAAGCAGGGACGGGAATGACAATATGTGTTAAGAATTGTACAATTATTTATGCATTTAACTATAAATCCATATGCTAAGCAAAATAAACAAATCAAAGTTTAAAGCTGTAATATTTGACCTTGATGGAATAATTATAGACAGCGAACCTTGGCAGAAAAAAGCTTTTGACCGAACATTAAAACCGTATGGCATCAATTTAACTGAAGAAGAATTTGCTAAACTCATTGGAATTAGAACATACGAAAATTTTGTTTATCTTAAACAAAAATATAATCTGCCTCTGTCTCCTGAGGAATTAACTGGAATAAAAAATAAATATTACAATGAAATTTTAAGAAAAGAAATTGTACCCCGTGAAGGTCTTATAGAATTGCTTGATTATCTTTTTCCTAAATATATGTTATCAATTGCCTCTGGTTCTATTAGAAACGATGTAATGACTGTATTAAGATTATTAAATATTGAAAGATATTTTAAATTGGTTCTTACAGGTGATGAAATTAAAAATGGCAAGCCGGACCCTGAGATATTTATCAAAACATCTGAGAAACTTGGGGTCTCATCAGAATTATGTATAGTAATAGAGGATAGTGAAAATGGTGTGAATTCTGCAAAAGAAGCTGGAATGGCTGTTATTGCTATTCCTACAATATCAACGCAGTCGCATAATTTCAAGAATGCAGATGTTATTTTGCATTCTTTGCGAGAAGTTAAAAATCTCCTTTAAAAAAATAGCAGTCCTATAGTTTATACCAATGATTTTCTCTTTCCCTACTTATCATTTGACATCATTTTTTAGTTTGTATTATATATTTGCATAAGTTCATTTTATCCCATTCCAAGTAAAATTTTGGTTATAATATACCAAAAAAGAGAAGAAATTTTTAATAAAAATTTAGGGCTAATTGCTCTTAAGTTTACGATAATGGGTTTGCGGGGTCCCCCGGTTTGGCAGTAAAAAATTAAAGTTAATAAAGTTGTGCACCGTCCCTCTATTTTAGCGGTGAATTGCAAATTTTATGTATCTTACATTGCCTTTGCTGTCTTCAACTAATGCTA
>CAZSCZ010000157.1:0-5015 GCA_964605455.1 uncultured Spirochaetia bacterium | reverse complement strand
TCAATAAAAAAATAAAAGTGTTTGATCCTTTTGCCAAGCTTGTATGGCTTACACGGGATAATTTAAATACAAATCCTGATCTTTTATTTGATAGCTTAATAAAAAAAATTTCAGAAGATTATACACGAGAATATAATATGTTTATAAAAGAACGTGAAGAAAAAAAACAGTTATCCTCTATAGAACTCCAAAAATATAGAAAACTTATGACTAACTTTGCAAAAAAATTTAGTGTAAGAGCATATGTTGAAATAGCTTATGATATACTTGAAAAAAGTATGCAATATGATATGTTTCAACCCAAAACCCATTTATTAAATATACTTTTAGATTTACATTACCCACCTGACCGTATATTTGAACTTCTGCTTGCTTCATAATCTTGCTTGAATTTAGGAAAAAAGATAAAAAACTAAACTGTTTAAAGATACATACTTATATAGTAATATATCTTTTGAAAACTCAATTATTGGCTTGATTTATAACAGCCTGACTTATTATTTTTGCAAACCCGTTATGTATATATTCTTTTAAATATTGGAGCTCTTTTTCATAATTTTTAGACTTTAATTTTTCAAAATATTTTGAATAAAAGAGTAACTCCACTATTTTATTTTTTATATTTTCGTTATTATAAAAATCTTTTATATTTTTTAATATATATTCATTATTCATAGGCTCTTCTATCCATATTTTTTCCTTAAGTGATGAAATTTTAAAATTTTCAAGATTTATTCTTTTTATTCCCTCAAATTGCGCTATTGAATTTTCGGAAATATAAACATTTTTCCTATTTTGGCATAGTTTATCTTTTAACCATTTATAATATCCAACCATTGAATGAGATGTGCGAAACTTTTTGTTGTCTATTATTATTTCAGCTTTTGCCCTATTTTTATAAAATTTAAAATAAAATTTTCCAATACTGCTAAATCTATTTATTCTCTTAAGCCAGTAATCTGTAATATATGTACAGGGTATATACATCTTTCTTTCAGGATAACATAAATCAAGGCCTGTAAATATTATATTTTCAAATCCTGCTTTAATTACAAATTGAAATATAAAATTAGTAACAGATCCACCTGATGGCTCTAAAGTCCATTTAAAATTTAAAAAAATTTTTTGTGAAATAAAATTATCACTTAATATTAATGCTACATTCTTTAATTTTCGTGGTAAGAGAAAATTAGAAAATATATCTAAAACAATGTATGTATCTTCAGGAATATTTGCATTTTCAAAATGAAGTTTACTTTGATATTGGGGGTCAACTGAAAATATGAAATCAGGTATAATTTTATTATAAAGCAGATACCTTAAAGCAGTATCAACTGAAAAAATATAAACATTTTTTTTAATTTCTTTTAAATATTCAATATCCTTTTCTAAAGAAGGACCTGCTGATACTATTACTGCATACTTCTCTTTTACTCTTTCTTTATTAAACTTTAATATGTTAAATTTTTCTATCTGCATAAGATTTTTTAAAAAATTCTGCATCATACAATTCCATAACTTAGCAGTTGTCATTTGCAGTCCTACAACTTTATCAAGACTTGTTTGAAGTCTCTTTTTTACATCAGTATAATATTCAGAATAAAGTTTTGTTATAGAAGGGGTTTCTATAACAACTAATCCTTTATTCAAGCCAATGTCAAATCTGTTGAAAACCGAATTTGTTACAGTTACTGGGGCTTGATTAATAAGAAATTTTATTCTATATAAATTTAAAAGATTATGATTGAACTCCTTAAAAATAGAAAAGATTTTTTCATCCTTTTCAACTACATATATTTGAGATATAGGGTCAGATTGTTTATAAATTTCCTTTAAAACATAACCCAGCCCAAGACCGAGAATAATTATATGGTCATATTTTTTAATCTCATATTTAGCAACAATATTGTAGGCTTCAGTTTCAGGATTGTATTTACTATGAAGATAAATTTTTCTTTCATCTACAATAGCACATAAAGTTGGCGCACCTGCTCTGCTCTTTTCAATATAATATTGCATTACAACTGCTCACCTGTTTCTAAAAATTATAAATAAATTCTCTAAAATTTGTATTCCTGAAATCAATTTCCTTATAAATTCTTCATTTATCTTCTGTATCCCTCGTCTCAATTTTAGAAATTCTATATATAAAACCATTCTGATTAATTCATATATCTGTTTTTCAGAAATAATTAATTCTTGAATATTAGAAAATTGCTTTGTTTTAAGAATTTTATTTAGACCTTTTTCTATTACATAAAGTTTTTGTAACATTCTTTCTGCTGATATTTTTAAATCCTTGCTAAAATTATAGCTTTTATATATAAAATCCTTCTTATGCTGCTTTATTCTATATATTTCTGTATCTGTAACTTTTGGAATTCCTTTTATCTCTGACTGAGATAAATTTTTAATTTCTTTTTTCAAATCATTTAAAATCTCTTCAAGCCATTTTTTATACATTTCCATTTTTGTATCAGTAAGCCATCTGTCATTACGATATTGAATTTTATTATCTTTAATCTGTTCATAGTTATAGCTCAAAATTGATTTAAACTTAGAAATACGATTTATATTGTAAAGCTCATATCCTGTAGATTTGCAATGAGTTTTAAAATCAATATAACCAAAATCCTGCCCCATAAGAAAAATAGTTTTAAATCCAAGATATTTCATTATGAATAATGCAGATATACTTATAGTTCCACCCATTGGAATATATCCAATCTCACCTGCAATTTCTTTTAGTATTTGACTTGGTGATAGGTTAAAATCAAATAAAATAATTTTTCCTTTCCAGTTAGAAAGCACAGCAGGATGTATGGATAATTCTGTAATAAGTGTAAGAGCATCATTTTTTATATATCTCTTAAAATGAAAGAGATTATAATAACTTGCATCAGATGCAATAACAAAATCTGGAACAACCCCATTTTTAAGCAAAAAATTTACAGCCGGGGCAACTGCAAATTTATATAAATCAGTTTTTTTTAGTAAACTTACATTCTTCTCAATTGAAGGACCTGCTGATATTAGTATCCCTGCCTCATCTTTAAATATGTCTTTGTAATCTCTTATAAATCCAAAATTCTTAAGATTCTTTAAATTCTTTATTATATTTTTTACCCATAATTCACTAAAATATGCATCTGTTGTTATCTCTGCAACATTTCTTTTAAAATATGCTATAATTTCTGACTTTACTTTGTTGTAGTACTCATAATATATTTGATTTAATGCTTCATTTTGAATAAAAGCAACATTCTTTAAATTTGTTATAATAATATTTTTGGAAAAAAATTTTATAATATTTTCTGGCTCTTCATTAATAAATATTTTTAAATTAGGTGAATCAAATTTGTTTTGAATATACTCAGCAAAAAAAGGTTCCTTTTCTACTATAACAATAGGTACATTAGGATTTTGCGCAATGATGTGCTCAAGAATATACCCTAACCCAATTCCAAATATGATTATCAAATCATATTCATCTATATTTGAATATTGTGAAAGAATTTTCTTAGCTTCTCTTTCAGGGTCATATTTTGAATGAATATATTTATTCTTTAATATCGCTGTTGGCTTCGTTGCACCCCAGAGCTTTGTTGGTAAAATTTTTATCTCTTCTGAATTTGGCAAATTCATTTGCTCTTTTCTCGTGGGAAAAAAAGATTGCGCCTTAAATCTATGAATTCATATCTATCTATAAAGCCTTTTTCGTAACTTTCAAATATTGCTTTAAGCTCGTTTAATTTTTCTATCTCGTTATCAGTAGCAAAAGAAAATTTTTTTATTCTTTGAAATAACTCAAGTGCATTTCTGTAATAATCTTTGTAATTTCTATCATCTGTTATTGCTGTCTTTAGATTAATAAGGTCAAAATTTACAATCCTATCAATTATTTGACCTACATAATAATCAGACAACATTAATATCTCATCTTGCTTTGATGAATTCTTAATAATTTCTTTAAACTTTGATAGGGCTTTTATTATATTGTTCCTATACAAATATGTTTTTGCCATATAAAAATGTGATGGGATAAATCCAGAATTGTATTTAATAGAATAATTAAAATATCTTAATGTTTGTGATTCATAATTTTGGGCAATAAAATTTATTCTGCCTTTTATATACCAAATCCTGTAATCATAAGGAAAGAGTCTTAAAGCAAAAGATAAGTATTCTGGAATCTTTTCGTATTTGCCTTGATTGAGCAAATCTTCAGATAACTTTATATAAGGGAGATAAAAAGAAGGTTTATATTTAATAGATTTTTTAAGATATTCTATATTTTTAGTAATTTCATATAATTCTGTATATACTTCAGAAAATTGAGGATAAATTTCCAAAGCACGCTGAAAAGTTGCAAGACTATTTTCCTTCTCATTATTTTTATAATAAGTAATACCAAGTTCATATAATAACGAAATATCTTCAGGATTTGTAATCTTTTTATTTATTAATTCGTCAAGATATTCTTTTAGTCCTCCTATGTTATATAAAATATTAATTTTATATCTAATGGCTGGATAAAAAAACTTGTTTTCATCAATAATTTTATTAAATATTTTAAGAGACTGGATAAAATTCTTTTTGTAATATTCAATAACACCTATTTTAAATTCATTATCCATAAATTGAAGTGGATATCCACAATTTGTGCAATATCGGTTCTTAGAAGAATTAATTGCATTACAGACAGGACATACTAAAGTTTCAGTATATGTTTGTTGTATTTGCAATTTTTTACAGTATGTGCATATCTTTTCTGTGCTTTTTATTTTACTTCCACAAAAATGGCAATATTTACTATATAATGGAATTGCATTAATAAAAAAAATGAGTAAAAATAAAATTAATAATAAAATTAAAAAGAATTTTCTCATCTTTTTACAAATTTTCTTTAATTTTGATATTTTACTTTAAAAAATATAAAATGTCAAGATTTAATGGAAGGGTGTTGAAAAATTACCCCCATTTTTAAGGAATCCTTTTATAATAAGTTGTAAAAA
>CAZSCZ010000156.1:0-5036 GCA_964605455.1 uncultured Spirochaetia bacterium | reverse complement strand
TCATATAGCAATGGTGGTTCTTTTTCAATTTACTTAAATCCAAATTTTTCAAGATTCTCGCAAATTATAACAACAGCAATAAATTTGGGCACATAATTAGCAGTTTCTCTTTTCAATATGCCCCATCTTCTTTTTGTGAGTTTCCAAAAATCACGTGTTTTATATTTTCTGATCGCTTTTATAACCTTACCACCACCTGCATTATATGCTGCTAAAGCTAAATACCAGTCACCAAGCCATTTATACAAATCTTTAAGATGCTTTACAGCTGCAATTGTAGATTTTTCAACACTTCTTCGTTCATCTACCCACCAGTCAGAATGGAGCCCATATAATCTTCCTGTGCCTTTTACAAATTGCCAAGGACCACTTGCACGTTTGGGTGAATATGCAGAAGGATTAAAACCACTCTCTATAATTGGTAAATAAATAAGCTCCTGAGGTAATCCTTCCTGAATGAAATCTTGCTTTATCATTGGAAAGTATCTATAAGCTCGTGATAAAATCTTCTCTAACTGTTTTCTGCCACCA
The DNA here is from genome assembly GCA_964605455.1 of uncultured Spirochaetia bacterium. Taxonomy (GTDB): domain Bacteria; phylum Spirochaetota; class JAHITG01; order JAHITG01; family JAFGFC01; genus CAZSCZ01. The sequence goes on along the minus strand of CAZSCZ010000156.1, from coordinate 4,505 downwards.
TTTGTATAAATTCTTATATACTTTGCAACTTTTTCATTTATCACAAGTGGAATATGATTTGCAGATTTTGGGTTCCTCTGAGAGGAAATTTCATCCAATGTAGAAGTTATATCAATCTTTTTAAAGTTGTTAATTCCTGCACAGTTCCAGAATAAAAAAGTAATAATAATAGGATAAATTCTTTTAACATTTTTCATAATAAATTGAAATTTAATTACAATAATTTCTAATGTCAAGCACGAATTTTTATGATAAAGTCAACAAAAATTTTTGGTTTCATATATTTTATATGCAAATTTCCTGTCAAGTGAGTTCTGTCAATCTTTGTAAACCGAATCTTTGCTATTTCTTTCTCTTTGCTCACAGATAGGAATGTGTGTAGTATTTTTTATTATTTCTATTCACGCAAAAAATAGAAAGTTTTAACACAATTATCCAAATACTTTTCAAATAGCTTGACATTGAGATATAATCCTATAAATTGTTTAAAATAAATATATGGAGGAGGATGGTAATGAATAATCTTGCTGAGATATTAGAAGAAGAATTAGAGGAAGCAGTAGAAGTAAAGAATAAAAAATCTTTGCATAGGTATATTACATTATTAACGCAAAATTTAGCAGAAAGGCAGGCGGTTGATAGGCAGTTGGTAGAGATAAATAATAAAATAGAGATACTTACTCGGACAATGAAAGTTGGCTTTGAAAATATGGAAAAAAGGTTTACTGACCTTATTCATTATATTGACAAGCGTTTTGAGGATATGCAGAAGTATATGAATAAGCGTTTTGAGGATATGCAGAAGTATATGGATAGGCGTTTTGAAGATATGCACAAATATATGGATAAGCGCTTTGAGGATATGAATAAGCGTTTTGTGGATATGAATAAAAAAATTAATTTATTAATATGGATAATTTCATTATGGATGGGGCTTTTTTCTGGTATTTCACTTGTATTAAAGTTTATTAAATAGAAATTTTTGTTATATCTATTCTTATCCCCGCGGATGATATTCAAGATGAAATTTTTTAAGTTTTTCATAGTTGAGGTGTGTATAAATTTGAGTAGTAGCAATACTTGAATGTCCTAAAAGTTCTTGCACTGACCTTAAATCAGCTCCATTATTTAAAAGATGGGTGGCAAAACTATGTCTTAATGTATGGGGAGAAATTTCTTTTTTTATTCCTGCTTTTCTTGCATAAAATTTTATTATTTTCCATATACTTACCCTTGAAAGTTTTCCCCCACGCCAGTTTAAAAATAAATAATTGTTATTGGAATTTTTAGCAAGTTTATGTCTCATTTCTATTAAATATTTTTTTAAAATAGATATCGCTATCTTCCCTAATGGAACAATTCTCTCCTTTTCACCTTTGCCTTTTATCTTTATGAAACCCTCTTCTAAATTTATATCATCAAGTCTTAAATTTATAATCTCAGAGACTCGTAGCCCTGAAGAATACATTAGCTCTATAATTGCTTTGTCTCTTAATTCATAGGAATTTTCTATATCAAAAATATTTAGTAATGCATCAACTTCACTTAATGTTAAATATTCTGGTAAGTGTATCCCAATTTTAGGTATCTCAAGTAAAGAAGCAGGATTATTGGTGATTATTCGGTCTATTATTAAATATTTAAAAAACATTCTTATAGCTGTAACTTTTCTTGCAATACTTCGCGAAGAAAGTTTGATTTTTCTAAGATGTGAAATATATTGACTTAATATGAGAGAAGATACATTTTTGATGTCGCTTATGTCTTTTCCTTTTATAAAATCAATGAATTGTTCTAAGTCTGTTTTATAACTTTCAATTGTGTTGTTTGTAAGCCCTTTTTCAATTTGTAAATAGTTTATAAATTGATTAAGTAAATTTTTCATTCTAATTATAATTTCGGTTCTAATTTTATCATTCTTGACATTAAACTTCATTTAAATAATTTTATAATTATGAACTTACGAATAGGATTAGTACAAATTAATAGCTTTGTAGGTAATTTTGAATATAATTTTAATAAAATTAGGGAATATATAAAAAAAGCCAAAAACTATAATTGTGATATAGTAGTGTTTCCTGAATTAGCTATTACAGGTTATCCGCCAGAAGATTTACTTCTTAAACCAAGATTTATTCTTGAAAATCTTCAATATTTTAAAAAAGTTTCTCGGTTATGTGATAATATTATTTGTATAATAGGTTTTGTTGAAAAAAAAGAAGATAAAATTTACAATGCAGCTGGTGTAATACATAATAAAAGTATTATTGATATTTATCACAAAATAAATCTTCCTAATTATGGAGTGTTTGATGAGAAACGATATTTTAATCCTGGTAATAGAATACCTGTTTATGATATTGGGAAAATAAGATTTGGTCTTGGAATATGTGAAGATATATGGGTAGATGATTCACCTGTAATTTCGCAGGCAAGAGATGGAAAGACTTCTTTCATTATAAATATAAATGCTTCACCTTATTATATCAAGAAATGGAAGGATAGATTAGATATTCTTGAAAATAAAGCTAAAATAACTAAGAATTATATTTTTTATTTAAATATGGTAGGGGGCCAGGATGAGATTGTATTTGATGGTCATAGCCTTGTTTTAAATCCAGAAGGTAAATTGATTTATTTTGGCAAACAGTTCGTTGAAGACTTTGTTTTATGTGATATTAATGTGAAAGAAAAGAAATCTTTTTCTGAGAGCAAAAGAATAAAATTAATAAAAATTAAAAATTTTAAACCCAAAATGGAGTTACAAAAGATTATATATCCATCTGTTAGAACTTCTGATTTTTTATCTACAGAAGAAGAAATTTATACTGCACTGGTTTTAGGCACTCGGGATTATGTTTATAAAAATAATTTTACTAATGTGGTTATTGGATTAAGCGGGGGAATTGATTCAGCACTTACAGCTGTGATAGCAGTAGATGCACTTGGGAGAGATAATGTAACTACACTTTTTATGCCATCAATGTTTTCTTCAAAAGAAAGCTTTAAAGATGCAAAAAAAGTTGCAGAAAATTTAGGAGTAAAATTTTGGGTAGTACCTATAAATAAAATTTTTAAATCTTATCTTAAAACTTTAAAACCTTTTTTTAGAGGTTTGCCATTTGATATTACAGAAGAGAATCTTCAGGCGCGGATAAGAGGAAATATTTTAATGGCGTTTTCAAATAAGTTCAAATTCCTTGTGCTTACAACAGGGAACAAAAGTGAAATGAGCACAGGGTATGCTACGCTGTATGGTGATATGGCAGGTGGATTTGCTGTTATTAAAGATGTTCCTAAGACTATGATATATAAACTTGTAGAATACAGAAATAGTTTAGCAGGATATGATTTGATCCCAGAAAATATTATAAAGAAACCACCTACAGCAGAATTAAGGAAAGAACAGAAGGATACAGATACATTACCAGAATATGAGATACTTGATAGGATATTATATTATTATATTGAACGATATTTGTCATATAGAGAAATTGTAGCAAAGGGATTTGATAAAGAAATTGTGAGAAAGGTAATTTCTATGGTTGATAGAAGTGAATATAAGCGAAGACAGGCGCCACCTGGAATAAAAATAACAAAAGTTGCATTTGGCAAAGATAGAAGAATGCCCATTACAAATGGATATTTTATAAAATAATGAGCATAATGGGGGACGGTGCACAACTTTATTAATTTTATAATTTCTATTTCTGAACACTGAAAACTGTGCACAAAGTTACAAAGTTAATAAAGTTGTGCACCGTCCCCCTACTCATAATAAAAACTTGACTTTTTGTTTTAAAGTGTTACTTTTTTTATAAAAATAACACTTATAAGGAGGATAATATGAAACGATTGTTAACTACTTTTATTCTACTTATTTTGTTCACTTACTTTGTTTTTGCTCAATCTGAATCTGTAGATTTAGGTAAAATTAAAGTTGAAGAGAAACCTGTAGTAGAAATTGAAGATAATATTATCTGCGATGTTAATGATTATGGTCAATCTGTTACAGTTTTTAAATCAAATGCTGTAGAACTTAACAGCAAACCCAACATCGTTGATTTAACAAAAGATGTTGCAGGTGTATATTTTAACAAGGCAGGGCTCGTAAATTTTCAAGCAGGTCCAGATGCACCATCTGTAATTAAAATTCGCGGTATTGGTGAGAAACCCAATTCTGGTATATTAACAGTTATAGATGATAGACCACAAAGCATTGGAATATGGCGTCATCCATTGTTTGATACCTTATCTCTGGATACAATTGAGAGTGTGGAAGTTGTAAAAGGTCCTGCTTCTGTAGAATATGGAAATCAGGCTGTTGGTGGTGTAATTAATATCAAAACAAAAAGAATGAAAACTGATGGGTTTAAAACTATAATAGGACTTTGTTATGGTAGTTACAATTCACAAGATTATTTTATAAATAATCTATTAAAAAAGGGAAGATTTGATTATAATATCTCTGCAGGTTATAAATCCACAGCAGGTGATAGAAAAAA
>CAZSCZ010000155.1:0-5098 GCA_964605455.1 uncultured Spirochaetia bacterium | reverse complement strand
ATTTGTTGTTTCATTATCATTTATAAAATATGAGATTTGATATGTGCTACCAGATACAACTGTAATAGGAGAAAGTGGCGAAATATTTGTTATTATTGGCGGGGTATTAGTCTGAGCTTGAAGAATAGTGGAAATAAATGTTATAAACAAAATAACAATATAGATATATTTAATTCTCATTTTTGTTCACCTCCTGTTATAAAATTTAAATTCAAGCTATATAAATATTTGTCTTTTCCGCATAGCAAAAGATTTTTATTATCACATACAGTAAAACCATTAAAGAGCAATTTAAACTTTGCATATAATATTCCCCACTTATTTAAGATATAGATATTATCTTTCGTCCCAACACAAATGTATCTATTATCAATTATATAAGGAGTAATTAAAATTTTTCTCCTGGTATCAAATTTCCAGTTTAATGAACCATTATCAATAGTAATGGAATAAACAGTTCCTTTAATAGTAGTAATAATAACTGAATTTTGCATTAATAATGGAGAAGTAAAAATTGCGTCATTAGTAAGAAACTTCCATTTTAAATTTCCTGTTTCTAAATCAAGTGCATATAAATATCTATCATTACTTCCAAAGAAAATAAGATTGTTTTTTATTAATGGGTTTGAACCTACAATTCTATTTCTGGTTTTAAAAACCCAATTAATTTTTTTTGACTTAAGATTTATAGAATAAAAATTACCTCTTAATCCGCCAATATATAAATTTCCATTGTATATAAGTGGTGAAGCGAAAAATCCTTTAGCAAATTTTTTATTCCATAAAATTTTGCCTTTCTTTATATTGACACAATAAATTTTTCCAGTGTTATTACACAAATATAGATTTTTATTATAATACTGAGGTGATGAATATACCAATGTACCTACTTTTACTTTCCATTTTAATTTACCTTTTTCAAAATCTATTGCATAGAGGTAACCATCATTTGAAGTAATATATAAAATTCCATTTAAATAGAGCGGGATAGAGTCAATCCTTCTACTGGCTTTAAATTTCCATAAAATCTTTTTGTTTTGGCAGTCTATTTTATATATAAAGCCAATAGAATCAGAGAGTATAATAAAATTGTCAATATAAAATGGATTTGTAAAGATTTTATTTTTAAGTTTTAATTTCCAATTTATTGAGAAATGTGCACCTTTTTTTAGGGCTATATCAATTACATAATCTTTTTCATTTTTATTAAGAGCAAACTCTTTTCCTACGAATCCTTCTTTTTTAATCAAAAAATAATTATTCATTCTTTCATCAGTTAAGAAAAACAGAGGTGATTTTCCCAAATAAATATTTCTAAAGTAAACCTCACATTGTTTAGGAGAAGTTTTTATATATACTTTTTTTGTCTTATCAAATCTATTGATTAAGTTATATTCTTTTATAATATTAAGCACACCTTTCTCTTTTTTGCTTAACACTTTTGTTAAAAAGATATTATTCCCTCTTATTTTTATTTTTTCATTTTTAGTAACAAAAAATTCTTCATTGTTGAATATACTTTTTACAGTACCTTCTTTAACACCAAGTTCAGTTAAATTTTCCACTTTTTTTACAAAAAAAATAGTGCCAATAACTTTAAAAACAGCATTACCAGAAGAGATTATAAGAGATTTTTTATTTTTTGCTTTAATTACTTTTCCTATTAGAAACCCTTTGGTAAGATTTATATTTATATCTTTTTTGCTATAAAGTATAATATGTGTATTATCTTTCAACAAGATAAGTTTATCGTTATCAATTTGTAATATACATTCTCCATTTAAAATACTAATGTTTATTTTATCTTTTAGGTTATATTTAACATTACTTTTGAAATCAATTATTTTATTATTTACTTTTACATTTCCATAAGATTTTAATACATATAAATAACTATTCTTAATAAAAGAAAAATATAAAGTTCCCACGATAGAAAATATTATACATATGAGCAACACTATCAAAACTTTTAACTTCAAATTTTTCTTAAGAATTTTTATAAGATTACTAAAGAAGATTAACTTGTAGAAATTAGTAAAAAACCTTTTTTGTTCAATTTGCTTGGCTTTATTTAATATATATTCAAGCTGATTTTTAGGCTCATCATAGGGTGTGTTTTCTAATATAATTCTTATTTTCAATAATTTTTTTAGTTCTTCTCTACAATTTTTACACTTTTTTAAATGCTTTTTTATTTCTTTTGTTTCTTCTGGTTCAAGCAAGTCATATAAATATGAGAGAAGATTATCTTTCACATTTTCACAACTTTTCATTTATAAATCCCTCTGCTTTTAATTTTCTATTTAATGTTGTTAATGCCTCTTTTAGTTTATACTTAAGCGTTGGGATTGGGATATTAGTTATATCTGAAATCTCTTCGTAAGTTAAACTATGATAAAATTTTAAAATAATTATTTCTCTCACATCATCATTAAGCTTAGAAATCTCTTGAAATACAAATTTACGAAGTTCTTTTTCCATATAATCTTTTTCTATATCTATTCTTCTGTCAATCATATAATCAAAATTATAATGTTCTGCACTTCTATATTGTTGAGACTTGAGATAATCTATGCAAATGTTATGTGCTATTTGATAGAGCCATCTTTTAAAAGTGTTAAAATTTTTTAAAGACGATAAATTTAAGTATACCTTAATAAAAACATCATTAAGTAATTCTTGAATAATATCTTCTGATAAATAAAATAAAAATCTTTTCATATAGCTATAAATCCTCTTATTATATCTTTTATAAATCTCCTCAAATATCTTATCATCTTTCTTTTCTATAAATTTTTCAATAATTTTTATATCACTTAAATTCTTATATTCATCTTTATTCAAATCCTTCCTCCATATAAGACGACTAAAAATAGAAAAAGTATAAAAAAAATAAATTTTTACGAAAATTTTTTATGTTAATATTACAATTATTTTAATTTTATCTGGACTGGGAATTGTTCAGGTAGTCTCCTGTTTTATCGTCTACTTTTTTTACCGCAATATTTTTCTTTCTGATAGAATTTAAAATCAATTGGTTTGCCAACAGGTGTGGATAAATCTTTTTTAATATTTGTTTTTATATTAAAGCCTGCGGAAATTGAATAGATACCCACACATATTGCTTCCGACAATATATTGCTATATTTAGTTAGCAACTTTTGTGTTTCTTCTTTATAAATTGAGCCAAGATTGATATTAATTGAAATTCCAGTGGTATAAAGAGAGAGCTCATCATATTTAAACACTGGTGGAGCAGAATAGATATAAAAATTTTCTGTTGCCAATATATATTGAATATACTTTATAATCTCTTCGGATGCATAGAGGTTATCGCCTCCAAAAGAGAGTATTCCATCTTTTCGTCGTTTCAATTCTACGATCATCCTTTCTCTTTTCCAAAATTCGCCTGCTGGCTTCCATAACCGCAGATCTGAATTATAATGTGGATTTTCGTCTTTATCATCATAATCTTTATACCATCGTGTAGAATCTCTATAATCCCAATCAAACATATTATAACCGAGTCCCATAAATTTATCTAAATCTGGTTGAATATAATTTTCTTTAGGTATATATCCTGTAAAATAAATCCATACATCATTTATTAAATTTCTAATTTTTTCAGTTTGGTTATTTCCCCACCAATGTTGAATAATATATCTATATTCATTATTTTTAATTTCTGAAAGATTAAACGAGAAATTAGATTTAATAATTTTATTTTTAACAAATTCAAAGAAATAAAAAGAGGGAACATTTATAGAAAATATAGATTTAGAATCACTTCCCCCATAATTCAAATCAAAATTCAATATAATATCTGCTCTGTACTTATATATAAAACTAAGTATACCTTTATGATATTTTTTTAATAAGCTTTTAGAAGGAGAATCCATTAATCTAAAATATCGGTTAATATCCTTTTCTTCTTTTTTTTCGTAATAATTATAATTTGTTTCTTTTGTAAGTAAAGGCTCAAATACAACTTTTTTAAACTTAATATTAGTAGATTGAGCGTACTTTTTAAGTATTTTTTCAAATTTTTTCCATCCAGTTTTAGTTTTGGTATCTTTAAATAGATTATAAATTTTTTTACTCAGGTTTAATAAAAGGTCAAACTCGGATAGATTTTGGTAATAGAGCCCTTCTTTGTAATCTTTAGTAAATTTAGATGTAAGTTCGTCATATCTATCACCATCAAATTGAGATGCTTTTGCTTCTTTACCACCGTGATTTGGATTTATTGCAACAACAATATACAGAGGTTTTGTAACTTCTCTTATAATGAAAATAGTAATAAAGATTATAAACGCTACAATAAATACAGTAAGAACAGGATAAAAATTTCTTTCATAATAAGTTTCATTTTTTATTTTGTGTGTCATAGCTACTTCCTTTTAATATAATTGTATAATTTTTTTGCTTTTGTATTATTAGGATTTTGGTGCAAAGATTTTTCAATATAGAATTTTGCAATATTTTTATCATTCAATTTTAGATATGCTTTTGCAAGTTTATAATATATCAAAGAGATATAGAAATCATACGGGACATCAAGCTTTCGTGGGGTCATTTTTCTTGCAAGTTTATATTTTTCAATTGCATCTTTATATTTTTTCTTCTTCATAAGATAATCAGCCAAAAGATGCATTTCTCGTGCTTTAACATAAGGGGCACATTTAGGACACGGGAAAGGATATTTCTCTAAAAGTTTATATCCTTCATAATAATCCATAGTTTCAAACGAAGAATCCATAAGACATCCTCTTGGATGGTCATAAACATCCGGTATAAGATAAATCATATGACCCATTTCATGAGCAAGTATAAATCTGCCAATAATTTTATTCCATAACATCCGATTTATTTTTCTTGAATGATATGGCTGCTTAAAATATTTTATATCAGTTAACATTTCAAAAAGATTTACCATTGCAGCAGTTCCATCAAGCAAACTTCGTTTAGGACTTTCAAATGAACTACCACCTACTTTTGCATATCTTAAGACAGCATGTGGATATGGTTTTGAAATATCATCGTAAATTATTATGGTAGTGGTAATGAGTATTCAGGCTATAAACTTGCACCTTATTTC
>CAZSCZ010000154.1:0-5173 GCA_964605455.1 uncultured Spirochaetia bacterium | reverse complement strand
TATGCATTATTGTGATTTAGACACAGTATCTAATCATCATTATTTATATAAAAACCGTGGTGGAGAAAAAGTTCTTAAAAATATAAGTGAACTTTATCCAACAGCACAGATTTATACTTTGTTTTTTAAACAAAATAATGTTGACCCTTATTTTTTATCAAAGACAATTTATACCTCTTTTTTTCAAAAATTTGTAAAAATAGAAAAATTCTATAAAAATTTATTGTTTCTTTTTCCTATAGCATTTGAAAGTTTTGATTTACGCGAATACAATCTTGTAATAACAAGTGATTCTTCCTGTGCTAAAGGTGTAATTACTTCACAAGATAGTTGTCATATATGTTATTTGCATTCCCCAATGAGATATATATGGAATCTATATAATGAATATTTAGATAGTTTATCTTTTATACCCAGAAGTATTTTTAAAATCGTAGCAAATTATTTAAGGATATGGGATTTCTCTGCAGCTCAGAGGGTTGATTATTTTATTGCTAATTCTTGTAATGTGGCAAATCGTATTAAAAAATATTATAATCGGGAATCTGTTGTGATATATCCACCTGTGAATGTAGAAAAATTTGAAGTTTCATATTCAAATGATGAATATTACCTTTTGATATCCGAGATGGTATATTATAAACGTATTGATATTGCTATTGAGGCGTTTAACATATTAGACAGGCCTTTGATTATTATTGGCGAAGGAGATGAGAAGAAGAAACTTAAAAGAATTGCCAGAAAAAATATAATTTTTAAAGAAAATGTCTCTGATGACGAAATAATAAAATATTTGCAGAACTGTAAGGCTTTTATATTCACGGGGGAAGAAGATTTTGGTATGGTAATGGTAGAAGCTCAGGCTACTGGTAAACCTGTAATTGCTTTTAACAGAGGAGGAGCAAGAGAAATAATTATAAATAATAAAACAGGAATTTTATTTGAATACCAGTCGGCAGAAGAATTGATAAAAGCAATAAATTATTTTGAACAGAATTATAAAAAATTTAGACCAGAAATAATTCGTAAAAATGCAGAAAGATTTAGTGTGAAAAATTTTAAAACAAAGTTTTATAATTTTGTAGAAAGAAAATATAGAGAATTCAAACATAAAAAATGAAAAGATTTAAAAAGATTAATTTTTTACTGGATTTCTTTGTCGTTTATTTTATCTTGCATTTTTTAATGAAATCCTCAGGTAATTTTTCATTTATTTATTGTTTTGTATTACCTTTAATTATTGCAGGTTTTAAAGTGTTCTTATTTTACATTTTAGGGATTTATAATGCTTTACTTCAATTCTGGGGAATATATGAAACAAAGATTTTTTTATTACCAAATTTAATAGGCTCATTTGTGATTTTAATAATATTATCTTTCAAAATTTCTATATTCTTTATTGAATATATTGTTACTTCTGTAATAATTCTTTTTATTAGATATATAGAAAAATATATTATTCTAACAAATTTCGTGATACGCCCAAAATTTAAACATAAGGAATCTAAAAAAATGAATGCAATTATAATAGGAGCAGGTGAAGCAGGTTTTATGACATTACGAGAAATAAAAAGGCATCCTGAATCTAATATAGAAATAGTAGGGTTTATAGATGATTCACCTGAAAAACAAGAGATGCGAGTTTGTGGCAAAAAAATTTTCGGTAAAAGAGATAAAATTCCTCAAATAGTAAAAGAAAAAAATATAGATTTAATTATACTGGCAATACCTTCTGCTCCTCCAGGTGAACGAAAGCGGATATTAGAAATTTGTGAGAAATTAAATGTTTATATAAAAATTGTGCCTTCTACTATTGAGATTATAAAAGGTGATGTGAAATATGAGCAGATTAGAGATATTAAAATAGAGGATTTGCTTGGCAGGGAAGAGATAAGCCTTGATACCAATACAATAGCAAAGTATATTAAAAATAAATCTATTTTAATTACAGGAGCGGGGGGGTCAATTGGGTCAGAGATAGCAAGACAGGTTGTGCGCTTTTCCCCTAAAAAAGTTATTCTTCTCGGAAAAGGTGAAAATAGTATTTTTAATATTAATATGGAACTTTCAAATGAATATTCTTCAATATCAATTTATCCTGTTGTTGCTGATATTCGCGATAAAATTGCAATAGAAGATGTTTTTAAAAAATTTAAGCCTGATGTTGTATTTCATTCAGCTGCTCATAAACATGTTTATTTGATGGAACTTTATCCTACCGAAGCTTTTAAAAATAATGTTATTGGAACATTAAATCTTGCAGAACTTGCTGTAAAATATAATGTGAAAAGGTTTGTTCTTATATCTACAGATAAAGCTGTGTATCCTAAATCTGTAATGGGAATAACCAAACGAATTGCAGAGAATGTTGTATTGGGATTTATGCAAACTGAAAAAAATAAAAATACAAAATTTATTGTTGTGCGTTTTGGTAATGTGTTTGCAAGCAGGGGAAGTGTTATTCCTATTTTTCAACAACAAATAGAGAGAGGTGGACCTGTTACTGTTACTCATCCTAATGTTGTGCGTTATTTTATGACCATCCCTGAGGCAGTTCAACTTGTTTTGCAGGCTTCTGCACTTGGTAAAGGTGGTGAGATTTTTATTCTTGATATGGGTAAACCTATAAAAATTTCTGATATAGCTAAAAAGATGATTAAACTTTCAGGATATGAGCCAGGAAAAGATATTAAAATAAAATATATAGGACTTAAACCTGGCGAAAAATTAAAAGAAGAATTATTTGAAAAAGACGAAAAAGTTGAAAAAACAAAATATGAGAAAATTTTGAAAGCTGTTCCACTTAATGTTAATTTTAAGTTATTAATTAGAGAAATAAAAAAAGGAGAAGAAATTATATCTAATCTTTCAAAAAAAGAATCTGTCAAATTTCTGAAAAATTTACTAAAAAGATGATGAACGATTTAAATCTCTGTTAGCTCTCGCATTTTTTAAGAATCTCCTTAATAATGGCTTAATCTTTTTAAATATCTCATCTGGTGAAAGATTTTTCATACATTCAAGGGAATCACATGATAATTTATTGCAGGGGGCACAAGGAAGTTTTTTTCTTATTGTAGCAAACCTTTTAAAATCAGGTGGGTTCCATGTTGTCTCATCTGTTGCACCAAATATTGTGAGTGTAGGTATATTTAATGCGGTCGCCAAATGCTTGGGACCTGTATCATTTGTAATGAAATATCTCAGCCTTGATATTATCGCCGCCATTTCTCCAATTGTGATTTTATCGGATATATAAATTATATCCCTATTCTTTCCTAAGTCCTTTTTTATACTTCTGTAAGTTTCAATATCATTTTTTCCAAACAAAAGTAATACCTTACAATCAAATTTATTAATTATCTTTTTAGCAAGTTCTGCAAAACCTTCAGGTATGTATTTTCGCGTAGGATATTTGGCAGAAACAAATATTCCTATAATTTTATCTTTTGATGTTATACCTGCTTTTTTTAATATATTTTTAGCTTTTTTTAGGTCATTCTCTTTAATGAAAAATTCAGGCATATAGTCATTAAAATTTTTTAATCCTAATGGCTTTAGAAGATATAAGCTCTTAATAGCACTATAGATATTTTCATCAATATTTAATTTATGGGTATAAAAGAAATTACGGGCAATATTTTTGCCTATCTTTATTTTGGCAGCTGAAAATAAGGTAATAAATGTTGATGTCGGATTATTTATGTAATCAATTGTTATATCATAATGAGATGTAAAAATTAATTTTAAATAAAAAAGTAATTTTGATAGATTTGTTCGTTTCAAGATTATTATATTATTGATATATGGATTAGCTCCAATTGCATCTTTAGCGGACGGATAAACAACAATGTCAATATTACAATTAGGAAAAAGCCGTTTTAAGTTTCTAAATACAGCTGAAATTAAAATTGTATCACCCACTGGCTTAAGTCTAATTATTAATATTTTTAATTTTTTTGACCTTTTCAATTTCTCTTTTAATTGCTTCATATATTGCATCCAGATTTATATTTTTTATACATATTAAAGTATCACATTCTTTTTTCCAGCAAGGACTACAGTGGACATCTGATATTATTTTTTCACCTCTATCATATAGGTCTATTTCTTGGGCACAAGATACATTAAACCAGGCAACAATTTCTTTTTTTAATGCTATTCCTATGTGCATTCCAAGAGTGTCGCCAGTAACAATTATATCTGCTATATCCATTAAAGCTATTCCTGTTCGCAGCCCCAATGTTGTGGGAGTATTTATAATGGGAAAATTTAATAATGCTTCTATTTTTTTGTTCCTTTCTGTTTCTGCTTTACCACCGAATAAAGCTATTTTAATATAAGGAAAATCTCTGTGAATCCAATTGATAAGTGTTACTATGTGTTCTATATTAAGTTTTTTATTAGGATATAATTCAGCACATCCTGTATTAAAGCCAATTATTATATCTTTTTCTTGGATATTGTTTTCAGATTTATATTTTTTTAAAAACTCTTTTTGTTTTTCACTTAACACAAGTATATACTCGTCTCTTCTATATTCAAGTCCGAAAGTTTCAGCAAGAATTTGTTGTCCTGTTTTTTTATTTATTTTAAATTTTAAATTATCATTTAAACCTAATTCATAATTGTAATAAGCCTCTTTGTTAAATGGAATTATTGCTCCCTGTCTATTTATTTTGAAACCCTTTTTTACTTTAGCATTCATTTCCATAGCGAATGAAGCAGCGCGTTGTGATTTATCAGCATTTAATACAAGGTCAAACTTTAAATTTTTTAATATTAAATAAGTTTCAAAATTAAATGGCATAATCCTGTCAATGAATGGATTATTTTCTATTAATGGAATTGCTGCATTTTCCGTAACCCAGTAAATAGTACTTACTGGGTACTTGCGTTTTATAGGTTTTAATACAGCAGTTGTCATTAAAACATCGCCGAGTGCATCAAGGTTTATAAGTAAGATCATTTTTCCTCGTGGTAAATAATACGGACAAGATTTGCAATTATCTCTTTTATATTTGCAGGGCTTGTAGCCATCAAATAATTTACAATCTGTTTTATACTTTCTTGCCATAGCCAATAATTTAGTATTTGTTTTAAAAAAATCAAATAAAAAATAAGAGTGTTGAAAAAATATTTTATAATTGTTTTTATATCAAAAATTATATGA
>CAZSCZ010000153.1:0-5278 GCA_964605455.1 uncultured Spirochaetia bacterium | reverse complement strand
AAAACGCTATCAATTTAAACCTGAAGAATATGACCCTTATGAACGTGACCCTTATAAAGTAGAAATTGGCACACCAACTACACTTAGCATAAGAGAGGATTTTGCACTTGCTGAATTGTATTTTACTCGTGCTTTAGATATATCTGCAAGATATATGGATTGGGACCCAAAAATTCATAATAATCCACTTTATAGAAACTTAATCCAAAATTGCTTTAAAAATGTTATTTATACATCTGTATACAATGGAAATTTTAGAAAAGCATTAAATTATTTAAATGAATATAAAAATTATACACCAGATGAAAACTTCGTATTAGAATGGGAAGCAAGAATACTTGGTAACTTAGCAAAACTCCATAAAAAATACAGCTGGGTTTATGTTGGTAAACTTTCTGCTAAAAATGTGAGCCGTGAACATAAAAAGCTTCTTTTAGAAATTATAGAGAAAAAGTATTCATCTGACCCTGCACTTGTAAAAGAACTTAAAAAGAGAATATATCCTGAATATATTGTTGTTGAAGAGTTTGAACTTAAAAAGAAAGAACAACCAAAAACTCAACAAAAATCAAAATAAATGGATAATAATTGCAAAAAACTATTTTTCACATCTTAATATTATCACTTATACTCCTATTATTTGCTGTAGATAATATTGCACTTGCAAAGAATTCAAGGAGAGGGGAAATAGCTAAATATTTACCCTCTACCCCTTCAATTTGTATATATATAAAATCATTAAAAAAAGTCTGGAGAGATTTTGAAAACTCTTATTTCTGGAAAAAATATAAATTAACTTCACAGGGAAAACAATTACAAAAATCTATTGATTCTATTTCAGCATCATTTCTAATAATTGGACTTACATTTAATGATTTACTTGAAATATTCTCAGATAACGGTTTGCTCGCTTTATGGATAAATAATAATCAGATTATTAATTTTATGTATATTATAAATTCAAATACTAAAATTTTTGATTTTATAGAAAGGCTTGAATATTTCGCAATTGCAAATAAAATTAATTACAATAAGTATGATTATTATAGCTCAGAAATTATGAATTTTGAAAATAAAATTTTTGTTGCTAACACAAAAAAATACATAGTAATTTGTGATGATAAAATTAAAATTGAAAAAACAGTTTATAATATTATTAAAGAAACTAACACAACTGAATTTCCATTACTTGATGATTTTGAAAAAAATAAAAATATAATTTTATGGCATAATATAAGAAAACCTGTTTTATATTCACTTAAATTTAGAAACAATTTAATAATAGAAGCACTTTCTGATATAGAAACAATTTCTACAAATGCAAGAATGAATTTATCAGCATTTAAATTTATTCCTGCTAAAGTTAATTTTATCTCTTTTTCTGAAAATTGTGAAAATGTAAAAGATTTATTTATCCCTTTGTTTGAAAGTATGGACACTAACATTATAAATATTGATATTAAATATTTCAATTCATTTTTAGAAAAAGTTAGATGGTTTCCAGATGGAAATTCAGGAGTTGTAGGTATAAGATTAACTTCAAAATCTACAAATGTAATATTTGTCTTTAAAACAACAAATTTAACTGTGTGGTCAAATTTCATAAACAAATCTACTGATAGCTTTTCATTTTATGGAAAAAGAATCTATTCTAATCCTTCTCAGAAGATGTGGAAATATTTATCATTTTATGGGAAATATATTCTCATAAGTAATAATTTAAACTTTATAAAAACAGCAATTAAAGGGTATAAAAAAAGGAAAAATTTTTATTATACAAAAAAGATGAAGAAAATTCTTTTCTATTCGCCATTGAGAAGAAAGATTATTTATTCATTTATATGGATGGATTTAACTAAGTATATAATAATCAAATCGTTTCTACATCCCAAAGAGAAATGGCTTTTATACAATGCTTATATAAAAACATTTGCACGGCTTCTGATATATGGATATAAAAAGAATTCATCATATCATACTATTTTAAAAACATATTCACCGAAAAAGAGATAACTTTTACAGTATATTTAGGCTCCGCTAAATTTATTATCAAAAAAACTTGAATTTTTGAAAAAAACTGATTAAATTATTTCCTATCTTTTATGGAGGAATATAAATGACTGAATACAGATTTCAAGAAATAGAACTCAAATGGATAAAGTATTGGGAAGAGAAGAAAAGTTTTCATTGTGAGCATCAGCAAGGTAGAAAAAAATTTTATTGTCTTGTAATGTTTCCTTATCCATCTGGCAGAATTCATATGGGGCATGTTAGAAATTATGTTATTGGTGATGTTATAGCACGATATAAATGGATGCAGGGATTTAATGTTTTACATCCTATTGGATGGGATGGCTTTGGTTTACCTGCTGAAAATGCTGCAATTGAAAAATCTATCCATCCATCTGTATGGACATACGAGAACATAAATTATATGAAAAAAGAACTTAAAAGACTGGGAATTTCTTATGATTGGGAAAGAGAAATTGCTACTTGTGATGAGGAATATTACAGATGGAACCAATGGTTTTTTCTTAAGTTTTTAGAAAAAGGACTTGCATATAAAAAAGAATCTTATGTAAATTGGTGCTCTAAATGTAAAACAGTTTTAGCAAATGAGCAGGTAATAGAAGGCAAATGCTGGAGATGTGATTCTATTGTGGAATTTAAAAAACTTGAACAATGGTTTTTTAAAATTACAGATTATGCAGAAGAATTACTTGATGGTCATAAGCTTTTAGAAAAAGGCTGGCCTGAAAGAGTTTTACTTATGCAAAAGAAGTGGATAGGCAAATCTACTGGAGTAATGGTAAATTTCAAACTTGAAGATGGCAGAAACTTTCCAATATTTACTACACGCGCTGATACAATATTTGGTGTTACTTTTATGGCATTATCGCCAGAACACCCAATGGTTGATGAAATTTTAAAAGATGTCACATCTGAAAAGAGAGAAGAAATTATTAAATTTTTAGAAAAGACAAAAAAAGTAGATATAGAGAAAAGACGAAAAGGCGAATATGAAAAAGAAGGAGTTTTTACTGGAAAATATATTATAAATCCAATAACAAATGAAAAAGTTCCTCTATATATAGCAAATTTTGTATTAATGGAATATGGGACAGGTGCAATAATGGCTGTTCCTGCTCATGACCAGCGTGATTTTGAATTTGCAAAGAAATATAATATCCCAATTAAAGTTGTAATTCAACCTGAAAATGAAATACTTAATCCCCAAAAGATGACACAGGCTTATATTGAAGATGGGATTATGACAAATTCATCTCAATTCAATGGTTTTAGAAATAGGGAAGCAATGGAAAAAATAATAGATTTTATTGAGCAGAAAGGGCTGGGGAAACGAACTGTAAATTATAGATTGAAAGACTGGCTAATTTCAAGACAAAGATATTGGGGCACTCCTATTCCTGTTATATACTGTGAAAATTGTGGAGTTGTACCAGTGCCTGAAGATCAATTACCTGTAAAGTTACCAAAAGATGTAGAATTTTCACCAGAAGGCGGTTCTCCTTTGGCAAAATGTGATAGCTTTGTAAATACTACCTGCCCAAAATGTAATGGCCCAGCAAAACGTGAAACTGATACTATGGATACATTTGTTGATTCATCTTGGTATTTTGCAAGATATTGTTCTCCGTTAGAAGATAAATCCCCTTTTGAAAAAAATGCTACTGAATACTGGATGCCTGTTGATCAATATATAGGTGGAATTGAGCATGCTACACTTCATCTACTTTATGCAAGATTCTTTCATAAAGTTATGCGTGATTTAGGACTTGTTTCATCTGATGAGCCTTTCCTGAATCTTCTTACCCAGGGAATGGTTATAAAAGATGGTGCTAAAATGAGCAAATCAAAAGGCAATGTTGTGGACCCTGATGATATTATAAATAAATATGGTGCTGATACTTTAAGAATATTTATACTTTTTGCATCGCCACCAGAAAAAGATTTAGAATGGAGTGATAAAGGAATTGAAGGTGCATTCAGATTTATAAATAGATTGTGGAATTTTGTGCAGGAAAATTTAGAAAAAATAAAAGAAGTAAAAGAAAAAAATTTGAATATAGAAAGTTTAGATGAGTCTCAGAAAAGATTATACATAAAATTAAATAAAACTATTAAAAAAGTTACAGAAGACATTGAACAAGACTTTCATTTTAATACAGCTATTGCTGCTATAATGGAATTTATGAATTTATTAACAAAGACAAAATATAACTCCTATGCTGATTATATATTACTAAAGGAAAGCATAAGAAATATTCTACTTATTTTAGAACCATTTGCTCCTTTTATCGTAGAAGAGTTATGGCAGATGATAGGATTTGGTAAAACTGCATTTGAGACAGGCTGGCCTAAGTATAATAAAAATTTTATACAATTTAATAATTACACAATGGTGGTTCAAATAAATGGAAAAATCAGAAGTAAAATAGAAGTAGAATTAGGTACCACTGAAGAGAAGATGAAAGAAATTGCACTCAGTGATTCTAAAGTAAAACAATGGATTGAGGGGAAGGAAATAATTAAAATAATTCCAGTAAAAAATAAACTTATAAATATTGTGGTAAAATAATGAAAGTAAGTGGATTTACATTTGTAAAAGATGCTGTTAAATATTATTTTCCAATTGTTGAATCCATAAAGTCAATGCTTCCATTGTGCGATGAAGTAATTGTAAATGTTGGTCTCCCAGATACTGATGGCACATTAAAACTTGTGAAAAGTATTAAAAATAAAAAACTTAAAATAATTACTACTGAATGGGACCCGAGATTTAAAACAAAAGGAAGAATTTTAGCACAACAGACAAATATTGCTTTATATCAATGTAAAGGAGATTGGTGTTTATATCTTCAAGCTGATGAGGTTCTTCATGAAGATGATTATGAGAAAATATATAATTCTATGCAAGCTAATTTAGATGACAAGCGAGTTGAAGGATTGCTTTTTAATTATATTCATTTTTTTGGTAGTTATAAAACTTATGTTCGTTCCTATCATTGGTATCAAAAGGAAATACGTATCATCCGAAACCATATTGGAATAACTTCTTGGCGGTCAGCTCAGAGTTTTAGACTTGACTGTAAAAAATTAAAGGTAAAGGAAACAGGTGCAAGAATTTTTCATTATGGCTGGGTGAGACCTCCTGAAAAAATGATTGCCAAAAAGCAATATCACGATTTTTTACATCATGGGGACAAAGTATATACTATCCAAAAAGATAAATATAAGATATATTTTGACTTTGTTA
>CAZSCZ010000152.1:0-5280 GCA_964605455.1 uncultured Spirochaetia bacterium | reverse complement strand
AATACTTTTTTTGTCCACATAATTGCCAGGCTGGCATTTTTATTAAAATAATTTAATGGTATTTTTCCAACTGTAGCCCATTCATGATTACCTGCTGTTACCTTACATTGTGGTATATTTCTTATGAAATTAATACATTCATTAGGAAAAGGACCATATCCTATAATATCACCAAGTACAAAACATCTGCTTATGTTTATTTTTTTTGATTTAATATAATAGAAAACTTCTCTTAATGCTTCAAGATTTGAATGGATGTCTGAAATTATTAATATTTTCATTTTTGCTATGAAGCATATTCAATTATATAAATTTTCTAAATATAATTTACTTTTTAAATTTCTGAAGTCAATAGTAATTAAAGGCTGTCAGCAATAAAGAGTAACCATAAAAATGTAAAAACACAACTTTAGTTGTGTTAGCAATTGTAGGGAACAGGTTACATCAATTTGCGGTATGTTGGGAATAATACAAATAATTTTAGAATACCGCCATAGTAACTGAATTACTGCTTGAAAATTCAGATTTTTATATAAAATTTCGTAATTTATGGAACTGTAATTTTGACAATATGACAAAATAGACATAATCTTCGTAGCATTATACATTCAATTCAAATTTGACACTACTGTGAAAGTTTAGCTTTTATTTTTGCTGATGGATTTAATTTAAAGGCTTTCTGCCAATATTCCTTTGCTTTAGCTATATCTCCAAGTTTGAAATATACATCTCCAAGATGGTCATATACAACATCATCCTTTTTTCCTTCCTTTTCCATAATTTCACAGGCTTTCTCTAATTCTTTTCTTGCAGATTTATAATTACCCAATTTGTAATAAATCCACGCGAGTGTATCTATGTATGCGTAATTATTTTGATCTACCTTTAATGCTTTCTTTATTAATTTTAATCCCTTTTTTAGTTTAATTCCTTCTTCAGCATAAAGATATGCTAAATAATTTAAAGTATCAGGATTTTCATTATCAATTTCAAGGCTTTTTTCTAATTCTTTAATTGCTCTTATTCTTTGGTTAAGTTTATCATAAATCGCACCAAGATGAAAATGAACAACTGGATTTTTTGAATCAAGTTTTTCTGCTTTTAAAAATGATTGTAGCGCATTTTTATATTCTTTGTTTCTTACATAACTTAAGCCCAAAAGCATATGCAATCTTGGATTCTCAGGATTTATATCAACTGCCTTTTTAAAATTGTATATGGTATTTTTATTGTCATTTAGTATATCGTAGATATATCCCATTCGTATATAGGCTGAAACATTGTTTACATCGTATCTAACTGTTTTTTTAAACTGGTTAAGAGCACTTTGATAATCCTTTATTTCTTCATATAGGATTCCAAGATAAAAATTTAGATTTACATCTGTGGGTTTTATTTTTAATGCTGTTTTTAATTCTTGAATTGCTTTGTCATATTCTGAAAGTGTTTCATAAACTATTCCTAAATAAGAATAAGGGTCAATATTTTGTGGGGCAAGAGTTTTTAGTTTGTTAAAGTATTTTATTGCGTATTTATAATTTTCATTTGCATAGCAGATTTTGCCAAGTGAAGAAAGCAATGATTTAGTTTGTTCCTTTTCTTTTAATTTTTTACTTATTTTGTAAAGTCCATAATTGGCAATAAGATTATTTTCATCTTTTTCATTAATGACTTGACGAAAATATTTTTTTGCATCTTTCAGTTTCCCGGTTAATTCATAATCCATTGCTTTAAATAATTTATCATTTGGAGAAGTTACAAGTATTTTATTTAAAAATTTTATTGTATTCTCTCTATCATTTTTTAGATAATAGATTTCACAGAGCTCTTTTTGTAATTGTAAACTTTCGGGGAACAAAGATAAAAGTTCGGAGAAATATTTTATAGCTTGCTCATATTCCCCAATCAGTTTTAATATATATGCATAAGTAAATTTGATTTCATCGTTATCTGGTTCATATAGTAGCAATTTTTCAAAATACTCTTTTGCTTTATGTTTCTGGCCAAGATTAAAATAAATACTTCCAAGGTTATAATATGCGGGTGTAAAATCATTTTTTAATTTTACTGCTTTTTGATAATTTAGGATAGCCATTTCATAATCACCCATCTCTTGATACACGGTTGCAAGGTCAAAATAGGCATTATAGTTGGTTTTGTCTATTTCTATAATTTCATTTAGATGTTTTAAAGCGCTTTTTGTATCATTTAATGCAATATATACATTTACCAACATAAAGCGGGATTCTATATTTTGAGGATTTATTTCTATAGATTTTTTTAAATATTTGATTGCATTATTATACTCACCCATTTGAAGGTAACAGGATGCGATCTCTTCATATATTTGAGGAGAGCTGGGGTCTTCTTGAAGGGCTTTTTTAAAATAATATAACGCCTTTTTAGGATTACCTTTATTTTCTTCTATTATTCCTATGCTGAAATAATTATATCGCTGATTTATATACGAAATTTCTTTTTCTTTTTTGAATTTTCGTGTAGTAGCACAAGATGAGAGAAAAGTAATAGTTAAAATTAGAATTATGAATCTATCTTTCAAATCTTCCATGGCAATATTTATACTTTTTTCCACTTCCACACCAGCATGGCTCATTTCGTCCAATTTTTCGTCTCGGTCTGACATATTGTTGAGGCTGTGATTGTGCCTGTGGATTCTCCTGTTGTGCCATCATCTTAATGGTATCAAACTGTCCATACTCATTATGTATAGCATTACCAACAAAGCTCATAGATTCTATTGAAATCTCTTTTGGTAATGCTTCTTTTATTCCTATTGGCTGAACTTTATAAAGAATTTCAAGTGCTTCAAGTTTTATCTGGTTAACCATTTCCTCAAAAAGTCTGTATCCCTCAAATTTGTATTCAATTAAGGGGTCTTTTTCTCCATAGGCTCTCCAGCCTATTCCTTCTTTTAGATAATCCATTGTATAAAGATGCTCTTTCCATTTACTGTCAATGACTTCTAACATCACAGACCTTTCAAGTGCTCTCATAAGTTCTGAACCAAATTCTTTTTCTCTTGCTTCATAAAGTTTTTTTAATTTTTCAAAAACCAGGTGAGCGAATTCATCAAATCTTATTGTTTTTTTATCAAATTCCTGCTGATGAATTGTTGTTCCAAAGGTAGAAAGCAACCATTTATTAAATGTTTCAAGGTCCCAATCATCTGGATGTGCTTTTTCCCCAAAAATCTGGTCCATTTTTAATTCAATAACATCTTGTAAGGCATCCATAATATCATCTTTTAAATCTTTTTCATTTAATATTTGGTCTCGTTTTTTATATATAAATTCTCTTTGCTTATTTAACACATTATCATATTCCAGCAGATGTTTTCTTATTTCAAAATTTCTTGCTTCTACTTTTTTCTGGGCATTTTCAATTCCTTTTGTAACCCAAGGGTGTTCAATTTCTTGACCTTCTTTAAGTCCGAGTTTCTGCATTATATTTGAAATTCTATCAGAGCCAAAAAGTCTCATTAAATCGTCTTCAAGTGAGATATAAAATCTTGAGCTACCCGGGTCACCCTGTCTTCCTGAACGACCGCGTAACTGATTATCAATTCTTCTTGACTCGTGTCTTTCGGTCCCGATAATATGAAGCCCACCCAACTTTATAACTTCACTATGTTCCTTACTCCATTCCATTACACGATTTAAGAGTTTTTGAATATCTTTTCTTGAATTTCCACTCATTTCTGAAAGATACTTTTTTACAAAATCAAAATTAAACTGTTTTAAAGCAAGCTTACACGCAACTACAATTGCTTTATCTTTTTCTGAACCTTTAAATAGGGGAATCATTTTCTCTGCTTTTTCAAGTTCACCCTGAATTATTAGCTGATGAAACTCTTGTGCCAAATCTGAATTAGGGACAATATTATCCTGGAGTGCATCTTTAAATTCAGGATAACCACCCAGCACAATATCAGTTCCACGTCCAGCCATATTTGTTGCTATTGTTACAGTGCCCTTTTTGCCTGCTTGTTTTATTATCATTGCTTCTTTTTCATGATATTTAGCATTTAATACTTGATGCGGAATATTCCGCCGTTTCAGTTCCTGACTTAAAATTTCAGATTTTTCAATAGAGATTGTACCAACAAGTACAGGCTGCCCACGTCTATAGCATTCTTCAATTTCTTGCACAATTGCATTAATTTTTTCTTTGAAAGTTCCGTAAATTTTATCTTGATAATCTATTCTTATCATAGGTTTATTTGTTGGAATAACAACAACATCAAGACCATAAATTTCCATAAACTCTTGTGCTTCTGTTTCAGCTGTTCCTGTCATACCACTTATCTTTTCATATATTTTAAAGTAATTTTGAAATGTGATTGTAGCAAGAGTTTGATTTTCAGATTCAATCATAACATTTTCTTTCGCTTCAATAGCCTGATGCAGACCGTCACTCCATCTCCTTCCAGGCATAAGCCTTCCAGTAAATTCATCAACAATTATTACTTTTCCATTTTTAACAACATAATCTACATCCCGCTTGAAAAGATAATGAGCTCTTATTGCTTGAGTTACAAGATGTTGATAGCCTATATTTTTTGGGGTAAACATATTATCAATATTAAGATGCTGTTCTATATGCTTCATTCCTTTTTCAGTGAGATATACTGATTTTGATTTCTCATCCAGCTCAAAATCTTCATCTTTTTTGAGAAATTTTACAATGCGGTTAACTTTATAATATTTATCAGTTGATTCTTCTGCAGGACCTGAAATAATTAAAGGTGTTCTTGCTTCATCTATAAGTATGCTATCAACTTCATCAATAATGCAAAAGTAATGTCCCCTTTGCATTTTCATATTTTTATGTGGCACCATATTATCGCGAAGATAATCAAATCCAAACTCATTGTTTGTCCCATAAGTTATATCACAACTATAAGCAAGTTGTTTATGTTGGAGTGGCATATCATGTTGAATAACTCCAACGCTTAATCCTAAAAATTCGTAAATAGGTCCCATCCATTCTCTATCTCTTCGTGCAAGATAATCATTTACAGTTACAATATGAACACCTTTTCCTGTCAAGGCATTAAGATAAGCTGGCATAGTTGCTGCCAGTGTTTTACCTTCACCTGTTTTCATTTCTGCGATTTTACCCTGATGAAGCGTAATCCCACCCAGAAGCTGAACATCAAATGGACGTTCACCACGGACACGACGCGCTGTATCACGCACTACTGTAAATGCTTCAGGTAACAAATCATCCAGAGTATCGCCACCTGCAAATCGTTGGCGG
>CAZSCZ010000151.1:0-5319 GCA_964605455.1 uncultured Spirochaetia bacterium | reverse complement strand
GAAAAATTGATAGAAGAGATCAAGCTTAAATCTAAGGAAGAACAGCAAAGATTAATAAATGAATTACAGCAGAAATATGAACAAGAAAGACAACAATTATTAAGTTCATTAAGTAATAAATATGAAGTTGAGAAACAAAAGTTAATAAAAGAATTAAACCAAAAGTTTAAAAAAGAGAAGGCAAGATTAGCAAGGAAGCTTATTGCTAATGAACAATTCAAGAGAAAGCATTACACAAAAGGGATAGAATTATTTGAAAAAGGTGATTATGATGGTGCAATTGCTGAATTTAAGACTGTAATAAGATTTGATCCTAATTATAGTGAAGCAAAGAAATATTTAAAGCGAGCAAAATCAGCCAAGCGAAAGCCAACAACATATCCTAAAAAGATTATGGATTTATATTATAAAGGAATTGATTTTTATGTTGCAGGTGAATATAAAAAAGCAATTGCTGTATGGAAAAAGATATTAAAAATTGATCCATATAATAATCTTGCTATTCGCAATATAAATGATGCAGAGAAAAAATTAAGAGAACTAAAGAGGTGGCGAAAGAGTAAGAAAAAGAAATAAGAGATGAGAATAAATGCTGTAAAAAAATTAAAGATTAGTGCCAAAGCTGAAAATTTACGGTATATGCGTGAATTTGTAACCAAATATGCACCTAAAATGGGACTTAATCCAAGACAAATTAATCATTTAAAGCTTTCACTTGACGAAGCCTGTTCTAATGTAATTCGGCACGCCTATGAGGGTGTAGATGGTAAGAAGCGTGTATTAGTAGTAGAGATGATAAACGCTCCAAAATATGTTGAAACAAGAGTGATTGATTGGGGGAAAGAGTTTAGACCTGATATTGAAGCTATTACTTCACCAGACCTAAACAAGTATGTGCAACTAAAGAAAAAGGGCGGCTTAGGTCTTTTTATGATTAAGAAATTAATGGATGAGGTTGAACGCACGAGGGAAAATGATGCTAATGTATTGATTATGCGACAGAATGTTGAAAGACCTGAAAGCTATTGGACATTGTTAAAGAAAAATTTAAGATGGGACCAGATGTCTTTAAGATTAAAGTTTTCCTTTATTACTGCTACTGCTATCTCTGTGCTTCTTTTTGCTTTATTTTATGTCTCTACATTTTATCAGAAAAAATCTTTATTGCAGCAATATTTATACAATGCAGAAAGAACTATTAGAAAAATATCAGCTAATTCTGCCCCATATATACTTGAAAATCAGGATTTGGCACTTACATTACTTATAAAAGAGCTTCAGAAAAAAGATAAAACTGTTGTATTTGCTGGAATTGTTAATGCTTATAATTACATTATTGCTCATACGGATGTAAAGATGATTTATAAAAAATTTATTCCACCTAAGGTTGTCAACCAAAAAAGTAAAGATGGGATTAATATTGGAGAGATTAAAGATAAAGATTTAATTTATCTTACCTCACCTGTGAAAATTAAAAATTTAAAGCTTGGTGAAGCTTTTCTTGCAATATCAAAAGAATATTTAAATAATGAAATTAGTATGTTTCAATATAAGCTAAAATTGACTCTTATTACAATCTTTTTCTGGATATTAGGGATAATTGGCACATATATGGTAGGAACTATATTTGTTCAACCTTTGAAGGAGCTTGCAGATGAGATAAAACGTGTTGGCAAAGAAGGGTTAAGTGGAAGGCTTTATTTTAGAGGTAAAGGCGAATTTGCTGAAGTTGCTCAAGCTTTTAATAAAATGATGAGTGAATTAAAACAGGCTGAAATTGAACTTACTGATACGACAAGATTGAAAAAGGAGATGCAACTTGCTAAAAGTATTCAACATACTCTACTTCCAAGATATATCCCTAAGATAGAGGGGTATGATATTGGTGCAAAATATGAAGCTGCTATGGAGGTAGGGGGTGATTATTATGACTTTTTTGAAGTGGATAAACATTCTCTTGGCATTGCAGTAGGCGATGTTTCTGGTAAAGGTATTGGTGGTGCATTAATTATGACTATGACAAGGACTGCTTTGCGGTTGGAAGCAAGAGGAAATAAAAATGCTGCAAGTGTTTTAGCTAATTTAAATGCTACTCTTGAAGGTGAATTTAAAAAAGGAATGTATATTACAATGTTCTATGTTGTGCTTGATGCTAAAAAAAGAGTTATTAATTATGCATCAGCAGGTCATAATCCTATGATTTTATTCCGCGGTGATACTGGCCAACTTTATCATCTAAACCCTAAAGGATTTGCTGTTGGCTTAGATTTAGGCACACCAGATATTTTTAGACGCGCAATTAAAAACGAAACTATAAAATTGAAAAAAGGTGACTTGCTGTTTATCTATACAGATGGTATTACTGAGGCAATGAATGCAAAGAGAGAAGAGTTTGGTGAACAAAGATTATTAAATGTTATAAAAAAGTATCATCATTTAGCAGCAAATGAAATGGCAGAAAAAATATTAGATGAAATAAAGGAATTTACTGGTGGCTATCCTCAAAGCGATGATATTACTTTTGTTATAATAAAAGAAAAAGCAAATGTGTCAGAGATTGAATATAATAAACGAATAAAATTATTTAATTTGATTGAGAAAGAAGGTATGTCTGTAAATCAGGCTTGTAAAGAAGTAGGGTTTACAACATCAAAATATTACAGATTGAAAAAGATTAGAGATAAATATGGGCTGGAAGCTTTAAGGGAAGATATTGATGAAGCGCCAAGAACTATTCCTCATCTTGATATAGAAGGTAGTAAAAAATTATTGCATCTTGTTGCTAAGCACCCAGAGTATAGTGTTAATCAACTTCAAAAAGCTTTAAATACAGAAGAATATGGTTACTATAAAGTTGATACTAAATTGATTTTGAGAGAACTTAGGAGACTAAATTTAACTACTATAGAGAAACGGAAGCGATTTGCAAAACGCGAGAAGTTACTTGCAGAGCGAGGTAAAAAGTCCGTATTTTTAAGAAGCGACATAACTTTTAAGAGAGAGAAACCAAAGGTTGTAGAAAAGACCGAATCTGAATCTTCGGTGGTTGAGACCCTTGTTGAACCCAAATCTGAGATACAGAAAAAAGTAGAAGCTCCAAAACAAGAAAAAGAGATACTAAAGTCCAGTGGAGAAGAGGCACAACAAGTACAACAAGAAGAAAGAAGGACAGATATAACAGTGGATAAAACACCTATAGAAACCAGCAATGAAGTACAAATAGAAGAAGAGGAAAAGATAGAAGAACCTGAACTATTGGAATTCAGTAAAGATAAAATACCAGGACAAGCAGAAACAAGTATATTAGATAATAAAACAATAGAGCTTATAAAGAATAAAGTGAAAGAAAATGAAGAAGAGCAATCTAACTTAGTAAGTGGGAAGCCAACAGAACACGATGGAATTAAAATAGAGCGAGAAGAAAAAATAGAGATGGCGGATAAAATAGCGAAAGATGAGGAATCGGAGATACAGAAAGATAAAAAAGAAGAAGGTAAGGATACTAATGAGCAACTTGATAACAAAATAAATAATAATTCAAATTTTAATAATTAAAGGTTTGAAAAGTAGGTATTTGCAATGCCTGAATTAAAAGTAGATATTATTCAGATGAATGGTGTAGGTGATGGGATAATTATTCAACCCAAAGGATTTATTGATACAACAACTGCTCCAGAAATTGAGAAATTTATTGAAAATGCTTTGGCTCAGAAGAAATACAAAATAGCAATTGATTTAAAAGATGTTGATTTTATAAGTAGTGCGGGGTGGGGTGTTTTTGTAAGTGAAATTCGTGATATTAGAGAGAATAATGGAGACCTTGTACTTGTAAATATGGTGCCCGATGTATATGATGTATATGAATTAATGGAGTTCTCCTCTATCCTGAAATCATTTGATAGTATTGACGAGGCTATTAAATATTTTCAGAATATAAAATAATTATATTTTAATTCATTTTATTGTTATTATAAGGAGGAAATAATGGAATTAAAAGAGATTATTTCACAGTTGAATAGTGAGCTAAAAAAAGAAGTCCCTGATAGAAAAGCACTTATTTCTAATATAAATTCTTTAGTTAATACTTATAATAGTATGATTAATTCTTTAAAAGCAAGGTCAGAAGCAATTGAAAAAGTTGAAGACTTAAAGAAAGAGATTGAGAAAGGTGAAAAGAAGTATAAAAAGAAGGTAATTGACCTTTATACAATATTTGAAATAGCAAAAGAGTTAAGTTCATCTTTAAACATTGATAATTTAATAAAAACCATAATCCTTACTTCAATAGGGCATATGGTTGTTGAGACAGGTGCAGTATTTGTTTTGGATGAGAAATTAAATAAATATCTTTTTAGAGATGCAAAAGGTATTAAAGAAGATATGAGTGATATTAAATTTGATGCTGATGAAGAGATAATTAAATATATTATTAAGCACTCAAAGCCTATTGAAGTAAAAGAACTTTTATCTGAAAGTTTTGGGTCACAGTATAAAGAAGTATTACAACGTCTGAACTGTAAATTACTTGTTCCAATTATTATAAAAACAAAATTAAATGGGATTCTGTTTTTAGGTCCCAAAGCAGGTGATGCACCTTTTACTGAATCTAATTTAGAGTTTTTAGTTGCACTTGGTAATTTCGCTGCTATTGCCATTGAAAATGCACGATTGTATGAAGACCTTGATAGAAAGGTTCAGGACCTTTCAACACTTTATAATATTAGTAAAGAAATCAATAAAAGTAATGAAATAGATGTTGTTCTTGATTTAATGCTTGATACAATTACCACTGCCTTTGGCGTAAAAAAATGTTCTATTATCCTTTACAATGAATTAAAAAATCTCTATTATATAGAAAGAAATTATAATATTTCTGATGACCAGGCAAAAACATATTTGGATTTAATTCTTAAAAACAAGATAGAAAATCCTCTTAATAAGAATGAATCTGTTGTTATTTTAAATGATTCTTTACTTGTAGATGATGATATATTCTTTTCAATACCATTAATTGCAGGAAGTAAAAAAGTGGGACTTCTAAATATTTATCAATTTGAAAACAATATTATTAATGAAGATGTAAAACAAATCTTTTCTATTATTGCATCACAAATGGCACCGCCTATTGTGATAACTGAATATCTTTCCAAGCGTGATACTTATAGAGAAAATCCATTTGATTATATTTATAATATTGTAGATGATATGATTATTAAAGCAAAAGATACAGGTATTGAATTTGTTATTTCACGGATAAAGATATTTACAGAGGATATTTCTTTGAAAGTTTTAAGTTAAAAGAATTTTGTGATAATATTT
>CAZSCZ010000150.1:0-5328 GCA_964605455.1 uncultured Spirochaetia bacterium | reverse complement strand
TGTAACAATCAAATCCAAATCACCATCATTATCTATATCCCCAAGCGCTATGGAACTATCATAAACTACTGTGCCAAAGGATGTGCCTGAAAAATTTCCTGAGCCATTATTTGTATATTTGTCCAGCCTGCCACTACCAGAGACAATCAAATCCAAATCACCATCGTTGTCTATATCCCCAAACACTATGGAACCCCCGCTAACTCCTGTGCCCCAGTTTGTGATTGGACCTGAAAAATTCCCAGATGCTTTATCAAATATCAGAACAATGCTGAAAAGCCAAAATGTTATCAAAATTATACTTTTTTTCACTTTTTTATCCACCTTCTCTTTTCATTAAAATTATCCGGAAATTATAATCTAATACATATACACAATTAAAATATTGCCATTTCAATTTTTCCATCTCAATCTTCAATTTTCAATCTTCAATTTTTAATTTTTAATCTTTAATCTTCAATTTCCTATTATATATTATACCACATTTTTTTAAAATATCAACTTTTCAAAAGAGGATATTTTTTATTATTTCTATTTACACAAAAAAGTAAAAAAACAAAAAAATTTTATTATAATTACCAAACACACTTATCATTTCTCTTGACATATAATAAGAAAAATTTTAAATTACTTACACATTTTTATAATGGTAGGGAAAAGCAAATGATTATGCCAAATTTTGAAAAACAAGGTGGACTTGTGCCAGCAATAGCGCAGGATTATAAAACTGGTGAAGTGCTTATGCTTGCATATATGAATAAAGAATCGTTTCTCAAAACAATTGAAACAGGAAAAGTTCATTACTGGAGTAGAAGCAGGAAAAAATTATGGCTTAAAGGTGAAGAATCAGGACATTTCCAGATTGTAAAGGAATTATACATTGACTGTGATGAAGATACTGTGCTTATAAAAGTAGAGCAAATAGGAGAAACAGCGTGTCATACGGGTCATAGAAGCTGTTTTTATAGACGATTATATCCTGAGACAAAATAAGTAGACACAAACTCGTAAAGATATATATAAGGTATGAAATTCTGCGTTACTGCAATTAAATCTGTATTGTGGAGCAAATAAAATGAACATTTTAAAGTTAGGATTACCAAAAGGTAGTTTACAGGAATCAACAATAAATCTTTTTAAAAAGGCAGGTTATTCAATAACAGTAAAAGAACGTTCATACTATCCTTCTATTGATGATGATGAAATAGAGTGTATGCTTATACGCGCCCAAGAAATGGCAAGATATGTAGAAAAAGGAGCACTTGATGCTGGATTTACAGGCAAAGACTGGATATTAGAGACAAATGCAAAGGTTCAAATTGTTTCTGAACTTATCTATGCTAAACAAGGTATGAGGCCTGTAAAATGGGTTCTTGCTGTTCCAGAAAATTCAAAAATTAAGTCTCCTAAAGACCTTGAAGGTAAGACCATTGCTACTGAAGTTGTAAATATAACAAAAAAATACCTAAAAAAATATGGTGTTAAAGCAAAGGTAGAATTCTCCTGGGGTGCAACAGAAGTTAAACCACCTTTACTTGCTGATGCTATTGTAGAGGTTACAGAAACAGGAAGCTCATTACGAGCAAATAATCTTCGGATTGTTGATACTGTAATGGTATCTGCTACACAGTTTATTGCAAATAAAAAAATTTATAAAGATGATAAATGGAAACGAAATAAAATAAATCGTATAGCTTTAATGTTAAAATCAGTGCTTGCAGCAGAGGATAAAGTGGGACTTATGCTTAATGTAGAAAAAAAGAATTTATCAAAGATATTAAAAATTTTACCTGCACTTGAATCGCCAACAATTTCAGAATTAGGTGAATCAAACTGGATTGCAATAAACACAATCATAAGTGAAAATGAGGTGAGGACCCTTATTCCTAAGCTCAAAGAGAATGGTGCAACAGGAATTGTGGAATATCCAATTAATAAAATTGTATATTGATAATTCCACAAATTCTCTACTCGTTTGTTTGAATACACATTTTATAATACAAAACCTCTGCAAGGCTTATATTTTTCTAAGCAGGAGTAGATAATGGAATCTATTTTACATATTCCTTATACTATCCGAGTTTTAGCTTCTCTATTCACAATACTTATTATAAATAAATTACTTAAAAATCTCTGGTTCTCTGTAATTATGGGAACTATATTACTCTCGTTCTGGACAGGACATTCTTTTAAAGCAATCTTATCTATTAGCTGGACAAGGTTTTCTTCCACTAATAATTTGTTTTTAATGATTATTATTTTTCAGGTTATATGGCTTAGCACCCAAATGTCATCTTCTGGAGCAATGAAGGAGCTGGTTAATAATATCCGCTCAAAAGTATCCCAAAGAACATCTATTGCACTTTTACCTGCTGTTATAGGACTCCTTCCAATGCCAGGAGGTGCAATCTTTTCAGCACCTTTGATTGATGATTGTGATATTGATAAAAATATAGAGCCCTTGTTAAAAACTAAGATTAATTACTGGTTCCGCCATATCTGGGAATATTGGTGGCCCCTATATCCAGGTGTTCTATTGGCTGTAGATATAACAGGCTTACCTATACTAACTTTTATGATGCTTCAATTTCCATTAAGTGTTCTCTCAGTTATTGCTGGTTATATTTTTTTATTACGAAAACTCAAACCTATTGAAAATTGTAATTATGCTAAAAATAAAGTTTCATTTAAAAAGTTTATTGCACCACTTTTACCTATTATCATTATCATAAGCTGTTATGCTATTATTCAAATCTTTTTTTCTACAATATCTAAAATAAACAAATATCTTCCTATGATAATAGGAATATTTATTGCTCAAATATTTCTTCAGATACAGAGACCTCTTTCTTTTAATACTTGGAAAAAAATTCTTTTTTCTAAAAAGACTTTGATTTTGACAATTATAGTTGCTTTGGTAAGAATATATGGTGCTTTTATAGAAGCACAACTACCTGATGGTTCTTTACTAATGACACAAGTAAGAAGTGAATTATATTCTTGTAGATTCCCATTAGTTGTTATTATTATGTTAATACCTTTTATTTGTGGACTAACATCAGGAATTGCTATTGGATTTGTAGGGGCAAGTTTTCCAATTGTTATGAGTCTTATAGGTGAAAACCCAAGTCTGCGTGAATTATTATCAACTACTGTTCTTGCTTATGCATCAGGATATATGGGTATAATATTATCACCAGTCCATGTATGCTTAATTGTTTCTAATGAATATTTTAAAACAAGTTTAACTGACAGTCTTATAAAGCTTATAAAACCATCTATTATTGTTATTGCTGGTGCTCTTATTTTATATTTTATTATTAGATAAAATAAAGGGACCATTACTCAATCTTTTAAAATTTATTTAACAAAGACACCTTAAATTTATTGACAAGATAGGAGAAAATGATTATCTTTAATTTAAAATTTGAATAGGAGGGGAAAAATGAATACACCTAAATTAATTCTACACGCTTTTGTCCAACTTTCAGAAAATCCTGCTGTATATATTGACCCTTATGAAGTGCCAGGGTCTTTGCTTTATGGTGATTATATTTTTATTACCCATAGCCATTATGACCATCTATCTATTCCTGATATTAAAAAATTATTAAAGAATTCAACAAAAATAATTGCACCTGAAGAATGTAAATCAAAACTTTTAGGTTTTAACAATGTTACCTATGTAAAGCCTAATCAGCATTACAAAATTGATTTAATTGAAATATATACAGTTCCAGCATATAACATTGGCAAACCATTTCATCCAAAAGCAAATAATTGGGTGGGCTATGTTGTTACAATTAATGGTGTAAAATATTATCATACTGGTGATACTGATTTTATTCCAGAAATGAAAGATTTAGCGAATATGAATATTGATTTCGCTTTTTTCCCTGTAGGTGGCACATATACTATGAACGCAAAGGAAGCATCTGATGCAGCTAATATTATCAAACCTAAAACTTCTATTCCAATGCATTATGGCACTGTTGTTGGCTCACGAAAAGATGCAGAACAGTTCGCTCAGTTTGTAAAAGAGTCCACTGTTAAAATTTTATTATAATTCAATTGGAACATAAAATAAGATTATTAAAAAAACTTCGTCCTTATCTAATTGAACTTAATTTTGTTGAGCCATTAAATAAAAATATAAAGATAGAAAATACAAAAATAAATCTACCTACATTAAAATTCATAAAAGAAGATAAAACATTTTATCTCCATAGCAAATATAATCCTGAAAAAGAAGCAGAAAATTTAGCTAAGAATTTTTTTGCTTCCCCAGATGATATAATTGTTGTGCTTGGTATAGGACTTGGGTATCATATCAAAAAATTAAAGGAAAAATTTCCTAAAAATTATTTTATTGTTTGTGAATACGATATTAATATATTCAATGCATTCCTAAAATTCGCTGATGAGAATTTAATCCGAAATGAAAAATTGATATTTCTTGTAACTCCGGAAAAGATTTTTTCAATAGATTCTGTGATAAGATATTTGATATATATAAAATTAAAAAAAGAAGTTAAAGTTAGAATTTTTCGGCATATCCCTTCTTTTAATATATATTCTGAATATACAAAAATAGAAAAAGAAATTTTAAACAGAATAGCAGATATTTATAGTGATTACCTAACAGTGAGGGAATTTAAAAATTTATGGGAAAGAAATATAAAAGAAAATCTCAAAATTTTTAATTCCTCACGCAAGTTAAAAGAACTTAAAAACAAATATTTAAATCAGCCAATGGCAATTATCTGTGCAGGTCCATCACTTGAAAATTACCTTGACTTTTTAAATCAAAATAAAATGATAACAGTATGTGTTGATACTGCATTAAAATTTTTGCTAAATAACAATTTTTATCCAGATTATGTTATAAGCCTTGATGCAAAATATGAAAATTTTAATGATTTTAAATATCTTGATTGCGAAAAAATCCGATTAATATATGACATTGTAACTTTTCCTAAAATTCCTCTTCTATTTAAGGAAAGGTATGTCACATATACACTTAAGCTTATAAAGAATCTTGAAGGGAATTATATTGAACATTGTGATGAGCCTATACGAAATATTATTGAGAAGTATGGAGACTTTGGTGGACTTCAATCTGGCGGCTCTGTTGCTACAAATGCTTTTGACTTTGCTCTATTTACAGGTGCAAATCCTGTTTATTTTATTGGACTTGATTTATGTAATATAAATTTTAAATCCCTCTGTAGAAGCACTTTCAGGGAATCTTACTTTTTGCAAAGAATAAATAAGTTTTATAATCTTGAAACTCTTGAGTTCTTAAGTATTATAAATCGCAAAACAAAA
>CAZSCZ010000149.1:0-5401 GCA_964605455.1 uncultured Spirochaetia bacterium | reverse complement strand
CCTAATTGCTCTGTTGTATTAAAGTAATTGGGATTTGAAATTCCATCATCTATCTTCACATTCACAGAGTTGTTAAACAAATTATTATAAAATTTGTTGTATTCTGGCATATAGTGATTACCAAAAAAAGTGTATTCATCAAGAATGTAATTCTTATAATCATCTTCCTTGTATTAAGTATTTCTCAGCCTGTAAAATACAAACAGATTTCAGACAAAGAAGCACACATTTTAAAGAAAAAAAGGAAAAGTATAGTTATTATCATTGATAATTCACTTAGTATGGGACAGATAATTGGTGGTGAAACACTTCTGAAAATTGCCAAAAGAGTTGCAGAAAAAATTATTAATTCACAATTAAATGAAGGTGATAATCTATCTATTATTTTTGCGTCTGATAAAACCCCTGTTAAATTTTTTGACCTTACATATAATATTACTGGTGCAATTGAAACTGTTAAAAACGCTAAAATTTCTTTTCTTAAACCCAATATTTTTAAATCCTTAAAATTTGCAGAAAATTTACTTAATAGTTCTACATATCCAACACGCATTATATATTTTATCACAGACTTACAAAAAGTAAACTTTACTGATTCTGAAGGTAATTTTATTAATAAAATGTTGAAAATTAAATATCCTGTATTTCTTATTAATTTAAAAACAAAAAATATAAAAAATTCAGCAATATTAAATACCCCTCTTCCCAGAGTCTTACATTTTGTTGGTGATACTCTTCTTTTAATGCCTTATGTGAAAAATTTCAGTAAAGAAAAAAATAATCTCATTGTTAAAATATTTATCAATAATGAACCATTTGGACAGAAAACCGCTGAAATTCTACCGAATTCAACTTTGTGGATTAATTTTGAAAATAAGATTAAACAATCTGGGTTTCTTTATGGATATTCTGAAATTGCTGATGGTGATAACTTGATTGAAGATAATAGAAATTATTTTACAATTTTTATTCCAGAAAATATAAAAATTAATATTATAGAAGAAAAAAGAGAGATGTTTTATGTTATAAATGCGTTAAGTCCAACTTTTATATTAAACAAAAAAACAGACTCTCCTTTAAAAATCTTCTATAGTAATAAAATTAAAAAAAATTTTAACTTTGATTTAATAATTCTTTCACAAGATACAATCCCACATAATATGATTAAATTTTTCAAGAAGTTTTTAAAGTGCAAAAAAAATTTATTAATATTTCCTACCCCATCACTTGATATAAATAATTTCAATAACACATTCTCACAAGCCAAACTTTTACCAGGTATAATTTTCAATCGGGTTCAGATTGGCAAAGATAACCCTATAAAATTGGAATTTATTGATTATACACATCCTGTATTTAAAATTTTCAAAGATTATAAATCTTTTAAAACCGTAAAAATCTTCAATTATTATAAATTCAATATAGAATTTTCATCATTAAGCACAAAAGTTTTAGCAAGATTTTCAAATGGTGACCCTGCTATTATAGAATATTCACCTTTTGGCACAGAAGTAATTGGAAGTGGAAAAATTATTCTTTTCCTTTTCTCACCTGTACCTGAATTTACTGATATTGTTTATCATCCAGCATTTCCACCACTTATTCATCAGTTAATTAAATATTTAACAATGCCACAAATAATTGAAACATTAAATAAATTTAAAGTAGGGCAAACTCTTGAAGATGTAAAGAATATTCTGGAAATTGACTCGGAAAAAATTAACATAAAATGTCTTACAGACGAACTTAATAATGTATTAAGTGGTGATACAATTGTTGGACCTGGTGTGTTTAAAATAAATTCTTTATATTTTGCTGTTAATATTGATTATTCTGAGTCAGATTTAAACACAGTAACTTATGATGAATTGAAAGAAAATTATAAAGACATAAATTTTATACTTTTTAATTCTGAATCTGATATTGATAAAAAAATTGTATCAGGAATGTACGGCAAACATTATTGGCAATTGTTTCTTTTAATTGCACTTATATTACTTATATTGGAAATGTTTATTGCAAATCAATGGCAAAAGGTATTATTTCGGATTAAATTATGGAAGTAAAATTTACAAATAGCAATTTAATATCTTTTTACTTAATATTGCTTGCAGGACTTTCATATCTAACTTTTCTTGCATATAGTATTGTCCAAATTATCTCTAATAAACAGAAACGAATTTTAATAGTTCTACGTATAATTGTATGGACATTACTTATAATTTCACTTATTAACCCTGTTGTTACATTTTATCAGCAAAAAAAAGAGAAAAGTAAATTTATAATTTTAGTTGATAATTCTGCAAGTATGATTGTAAAAGACAAAGATGGAAACCCAAGATTTAAAAGAGGAATTAAAGTTCTAAAACATAATATATTTAAAAGTATTGCAAAAAATTATGACATATATTATTATTTATTTGATTCTGAAACGAAACCTACTTCTTTTAATAAAATAAATTCTGCTTACTCACCTTATGGTGATGCTACTGATATTGAAAATGCATTGGCATCTATATCTATAGGGGGTGAAAGAAATATAGCTGGAATTTTTCTTTTATCTGATGGTATATCTACAGTATTTTCAGATCCACTCAGAGAGGCACGAATCTTAGGCAAATTAAAAATTCCTGTTTTTGCGTTTGATTTTTCAAAAAACGAAAATATAAAAGATATTTCACTTTTTGATATAGATTACCCAGAGGAGGCAAGTATAGATGCATTGATACCTGTAAAAATTAAAATATCTCAAACAGGATTTACAAAAAGTTTGGTAGCTCTGAAAGTCTTTGTAAATGATAAATTTTATAGTTCAAAAAAACTAAAATTATCAAAAAGTATGAATAACTATTCAATTGATTTAAAGTTCTCAAAACCAGGTATCAATAAAATCCATTTTTCTATCTCACCTATTTTAGGTGAAGCTATTCAGATCAATAATGAAAAAACAATATTTATCCGAACATTTAAAAGCAAATTTAATATATTACTTGTATATGGCAAAGTCTGCTGGGAATATAAGTTTTTAAATTACTGCTTTTCACTTGACCCGAATCTTAAATTTAATTCATTTGTAAAAGTAAAAAAAGAAAGTCTTGCCCCACTTAATAAATTAAATCTAAAAAAGTATGATTTAATAATCATTGGCAATATAAAATATAGAGATTTACCTTCAAAGTTTGTGGATAAATTATTAAATTATGTAAATCTAAAAGGAGGGGCATTACTATTTTTAGGTGGTGAAAATAGTTTTAAAAATGGAGATTATCATATATCAAAGCTCAAAAACATAATTCCTGTAAACTGGAAAAAAGCAGGTGAAATATTCAAGGGAAAGTTTACACTAAAACTTACTGGACTGGGTTTCAATTCTCCAGTAATGCGTGTAGCTAAAGGAGATATATCATCATTACAAGATATATGGGCGAACCTACCACCTTCAGATATGCTTAATATAGTAAAAGAAGTGAAACCCGGAACGCAGATTTTAGCTGTAAGTTCAGCAAAGCATAACTTTATCGTCCTTGCTATAGGGAAATATAAACGAGCACAAATAGGAATATTTACAGCTTATCCAACTTGGAAATGGGGTTTCATCCCTGTAGGACTGGGTAAAAGCAATGATATTTATCTCTCTTTCTGGAGACAACTTGTAAGGTATATGGTAATGCATAATGTTGAGAAAATAAATGTAACTACTGATAGATTAATTTATAAAAAAGGAGAAGAAATATTTGTGAGGGTTTCAGCATACGATAATAATTACAATCCAATAGTGAGAAAAAGATTAAAAGTAAAACTTTATTATAAATCTGGTCAAAAATATAAAGTTATAAAAGATTTAGAACTTTCACCAACACCTGGAACAAGGGGCTTGTATGAAACAATAATAACTCCTCAGCAGTTTGGGGAGTATAAGATAAATATGAATTTTGCAGGTAAGGTTTATCAAACATTTTTTGTAATTGAAAAACCATCATCTGAACCTTTTAAATTAAAAGTAAATAGGGACCTATTAACTAAAATATGTAAACTTACAAGTGGGAAATTTATAAATAATTATTCAGAAATTAGTAAAATAAAAAAATATCTAAAAAAAAGTACCAATATAATAAAAATAAAGCGTGAAATTGTATTATGGAGCAGCTGGTTACCATTAATAATTGTAATTATGTGTTTGGGATATGAATGGTATTATAGAAAAAAGATAGGATTACTATAAAGGCATTAGCGTAAACTTAAGCCTTATAATATGTTACCTTAATTACTTATGCTATTTCAATTATAGATTCCCGCTGGAGTTTTCCCCTGCGGAAGCAGGGGCGGGAATGACAACACATATTAAAAATTGTGCAATTATCTATGCATTTAACTATAATATAGCAAATTCTATTTCTGCACTTTTTAAAAAGCTAAGATTGTTGAATAATTATAATATTTTTAAAGAATCCTTTTATAATGAGTTGTAAAAACAGACCTTTAGGTCTGTTAGATATATTAATTTAACACACCTAAAGATGTGTTTCTACATTTTTTATCAATATATTACATCTTGTTGATGTACATATAAGATAAAATTTTATTTTATATAATTTTTCAACACCTCTTTTTTAAAAAGCTTGACTTTTTAAATTTATACTATATATTGTGCACCACACCACAATTTAGGGTTAGGCTTCAAATTATAAGTCCTGACTTGCTAAGAGAGAGACTTCTTACCTTTGGGGAAATTTTGGGGAAATGTAATTGGTAATGTTACAAATAATTAATAGAATTTTCAAAAAATCCATACATTTATTACAGCAACGAAGTATGTTTTAAATTAAAAATAATAAATTTACTATGAGGATATATGGTAAAATTTAATGATTGAAGGAGGAAAAAATTAAATGGATGCAAAAGAAGTATTAAAAATTGTAAAAGAGAAAAATATTAGATTTATTCGTATCTGGTTTACAGATGTTTTAGGGTTTCTAAAAAATTTTGCAATTACCACAGGTGAACTTGAAAGAGCGCTAATAGAAGGAATGGGATTTGATGGTTCTTCAATAGAAGGATTTACCCGTATTCAGGAAAGTGATATGATAGCAAAGCCTGATCCATCTACATTCCAAATTCTTCCGTGGCGTGCAAGCGAGGAAGGTGGCGTAGCTCGAATGGTAGCTGACATATTAAATCCAGATGGCACTCCCTTTGATGGTGACCCAAGGTATGTTTTAAAAAGGATACTCAATAAGGCTGCTACTTTAGGTTACACTTTTTATGTAGGACCTGAACTTGAATATTTTTACTTTAAAAATGACCAATGCCCTGAGATAATAGATAAAGGTGGATACTTTGATGTTACACCACTTGACCTTGCACAAGATTTAAGGCGTCAGTCCATATTATATCTTCAAGA
>CAZSCZ010000148.1:0-5415 GCA_964605455.1 uncultured Spirochaetia bacterium | reverse complement strand
CTGGCAATTATGTGGACAAAAAAAGTATTGACAAATGAAAATATGGAATATATTTTAAAGCTACCTGTATTAGAAAGTAAAAAATATAATGAGATGAAATATTTATTTTTGCATGGAAGTCCTTTGAATAAAATAGAAGAATATATAGTTAATAATTATATAGCCAAACAAAATTTTAAATCTTTTAATGAAAACGTATGTTTTTTTGCTCATACGCATATTCCAATGCTATATTTATGGTATAACAATAATGTTACTTCGTTATATCTTAAAGATGGAATGACTATATCTTTAAAAGAAGAATATAAATATCTTATAAATGTTGGTTCAGTTGGTCAGCCAAGAGATGGTGATCCGAGAGCAAGTTTTGGCATCCTTGATACTGTATCAAAAAAATTAACTATTAAGCGAGTTGAATATAATTATAAGATTACGCAAAGATATATAAGAAATTTCGGACTCCCTGATTTTTTAGCCGAACGCCTCGCATGGGGTAAATAATTTATGAATCTTGATGCAATTATAAAAAAATTAAGTAAATCTACTAACTTTAGTGTAACTGATACAGAAAAAATAGTAAATATTATACTAAACTCTTTTAAAAATTTTCTTAAAAACAATGAAAAAATTGAACTTAGAGGTTTGGGAAGCTTTTACCTTAAAAAAAGAAAACCACGAGAAATTAATCTTAAAACCAAATATATCAAAAGTGTTGAACATTATGGAATAATCTTTCGTGAAAGTTATAATTTGAAGAAAATAATCAATAAAGGAGTTTATAACTAAATTGGAATCTAAATCTATTAAAAATCGTTTTGACAAGACTTTACTTGAAATTCTTGCTTGTCCATCCTGCAAATCTAATTTAGTATATAATTGGAATGAAGAAAAACTAATCTGCACGAAATGTAAATTAAAATATCCAATCAAAGATGGTATCCCAGTAATGCTTATTGAAGAGGCTGAAAAATAAAATTATGAAAATTTTTGATTTATTTAAAAGAAAAAACAAAGCAAAATTCAAAAAAGTATTTGTTATAGTAAATCCTATAGCAGGTGGTCCTAAACTTGTAAGATACGAAAAACTTCTCAAAAATTTTTTTAGTAAATATAAAATATCATATAGTTATAAAGTTACATCCAAACCTGCTGAAGCAATTCAATTAGCAAAAAATGCAGCAAAAGAAAAATACGAACTTGTAATTGCTGCTGGTGGTGATGGCACTATTAATGAAGTTGTCAATGGCATAATCAATTCAAAATCTATTTTAGGAATAATTCCGTTGGGCACTATTAATATACTTGCAATGGAACTTGGAATTCCACAAAATTTTACAAAAGCATTAAATTTAATCCTGACTGGTAGTGTTAAAGCAATTGATATTGGAAAAGTTAATGATAGATACTTTGTTCTAATGGCAGGATTTGGGATGGATTCATACGCAATTTATCGGACTAATCTTAAATTAAAAAAATATATAGGTGCCCTTGCTTATGTAATCTCTGGAATTTATAGCATATTTAAATATCCACCTCATAAAATAAGCGTTAATATAGATAACCATAGAATTGATGATACAGGATATTTTGTTGTTGTTGAAAATGTTCCTTCCTATGGTGGAAAGTTTAAAATTGCTCCTTATGCAGATGTAAATGATGGACTCTTAGATGTCTGCGTTTTTAAAAAAACTGGTATATTTCATACTTTCAGATACTTCCTCGGAATTGCATTAAAAAAACATATCCATTATCCGGATGTTAGATATTATCAATGCAAAAAAGTTGAATTAGCGTCCAACCATAATGTGCTTGTCCATACAGATGGAGATGTTATTGGCTCCTTACCAGCACAAATTACTGTCTTAAGAAAAAAATTAAAAGTTTTGGTACCAGAAAATGATTAAATATATTCTTTTAATATGTATGCTTACAATAAATCTTGTTGCTGAAACTCAATTTTCTCTTCTAAAAGAAGACGGAATTGAATTATATTATGAAAAATCTTTAAATCCTTATACAGTTGAATACGCATTAAAACTTGTAAAACATTCTAAAAATGAATTTGCCAAAACATTTAAATTTAAAATAACAAATACCATATCTTTTAAAATATATCTTTACGCAGATACTATTAATTTTATTTCAGACCAAAAGGGAATGTGGTGGGAAAGTTATATATTTAAGACAAATTTTGTATATATAAATAATGTGGACTTTCTTATGGAAAAAAATTCATTTAATTTGATAATAAAATATTTAATTACTTACAGATACCTTTTAGTAAATTTTAAAGAGAAAATCCCTGCATGGTTCCTTAAAGGAGTTGCATTATATTTTGCA
This sequence comes from uncultured Spirochaetia bacterium, assembly GCA_964605455.1. Taxonomy (GTDB): domain Bacteria; phylum Spirochaetota; class JAHITG01; order JAHITG01; family JAFGFC01; genus CAZSCZ01. The sequence goes on along the minus strand of CAZSCZ010000148.1, from coordinate 3,075 downwards.
AATCTTACATTTCCTGCATCAGACATAAAATTTACAGATTTTAAAGAACTCTTAGACAAATTAGATAACTATGCTACAAAAGAAGAATTTTATCAGGCAAATAGACACCTATATAATGGGATAGATTATTTAGCTAGTAATTACACTTTTGATAAAATTGTAAAGTTTATAAAAAATTGTAATACCACACAAGATTTTGAAAAATTATTTTTTCAATTTTTTGGATTACACATCAATGAATTCAAAGAAATAATATTGAAATAGAAATTTATTCTCCAATTATTTTTATAAGCACACGTTTTCTTCTTCGTCCGTCAAATTCACCATAAAAAATCTGTTCCCATGGTCCCAAGTCAAGTTTTCCATTCGTAATCGCTACTACTACTTCTCTACCCATAATCTGACGTTTTAAGTGAGCATCACCATTGTCTTCACCTGTGCGGTTATGCTGATATTGACTTATTGGTTTATGAGGGGCTAATTTTTCCAACCAGTCATCATAATCTTGAATTAACCCACTCTCATCATCATTGATATATACACTTGCTGTAATGTGCATTGCATTAACCAGACATAGCCCTTCTTTTACCCCACTCTCTTTCACAGCTCTTTCTACTTCTGAGGTTATATTAATGTAATCCCTTCTGTGTGGTGTATTAAACCATAGATATTTTGTATGTGATTTCATTACACCCCTCCTTGTATATTAACTCTTAAAAGACACAAAAAACCCAGCAAATTATATTACCATAATAATTTTTATTACATAAGTCAAGCTTTATCAAAAGAGCGTTGAATAACTATGTTAAAATTTTCTGTTTTTTTACTTTTTGTGTAAATAAAAATAATAAAAAAATAAAATATCTACCCCCATTCTGTTATCTTTAGTAGTGTAAAATAAAATATTATTTCAACAAAAATTTTTATAAAAAATCTTATTAGCCTTTCACTAAAAACAACACATATATTTTAATAAATTAGTAACTAAAAAAACACGAGTTTGGGATGTAAAAAATCATATTGTATGTGCAACTTTTTTTATCTCAGCTACTTTCTTTGCAATTTCAATATGCTGTTTTGCCCCTTCTCTTCCTTTTAATCGTTTAGCAAGTGTTTGTATTGTTTCCTCTTTTCCATAACATATTAATCTATCACCTGGAAGAATCAATGTTTCACCCCAGGGAGCACCTAAATATTCTTCTGTTCTATTTACTTTACGATAAATTCCCAAAATCAGTACTCCCTCAAGCCTTAGTTTTAAGTCCTTTAATTTCCTATTAGCAAGCCAGCTTTTTCTCTTAACTTCAAATTCTGCAATTGTAAATCCTCTGCTCAAACCAAATAAATGTTCATAATCCGTCAAGTGTAGTTTTGTCCATTTTTTAAGGAATCTCTCTATTACACGATTCATCATTCTATTAAGCCATTTTGAATATGAAAAAACTATAAGTGCAAATATTCCAGAAAAAATAAGTACAAGTCTTATTATAACATCCTTTCCGGATTTACCAATAAAAGTCAAAAGAAGAGTTGTAATAGCAGAAGTAAGACCAGCACTACCAAGAAGTATAAGAATCCTTAAAATTTTTCTCCGAACAGGATGCCTTACAATATATTCGGATTCTGATGTAGTAAATCCGACACCTGAGAAGGCAGACTGTGCCTGAAATGAAGCTACATCTTCGGAAAGACCTGTTAATTCAAGTGCAACAGTTCCCATTCTTACAACCAATAATGAGAATGCAACAATCCCTATAAAAGAAATCAGAGCCACCATAATAAACCCTCCTTTTCTAATAGCTATTCAGAAATTTTTATCACAAGCTTTTCTTATCTCATCCATTCATCAGCAAAAGGGTATAAAAAAGAGGAGCAGGATTTTACTTCTTTATCATCTACGATTCTCTCACTACCCATAAAATATCTATCTCTAAATTTCCTATATTAATGTTTGCAGTTGCTAACTGAAATATCTCCAGCACTTCTATCCTTAATTCCTTAAATACTTCCCTTACAGAAGGCTCAACTTCAGCGGGGTTAAAAAACCCCGCCTACCATTTATCTGTTGTTTTCGTTGAGTTATCTCTCTACTCAAAACTTGTTTTGCATAAATATATTAAAATAAAATATTATTTTCAACAAAAATTTTTTAGTGGAGATACATTCTGATTGATTATTTCACAAAAATCTTTAATGTAGCGGCAAATCCAAAATCTCTTGAATTTGCAAGTCCTTTTGCAAACTCATTTTGAAAATAGAAAATGTTACCGAGTCTGGCACCAAAGAATAGGCTTGTTGCTGATTCACCTTCTACCAGTCGTTTATTAAATGTTGAACCACTCTGTGCTGATACATACTCTGCACCAATTCCAATAAGTGCGACATTTTTAAATGTATGGAATATACCACAATGCCCCCCTATTATTGCAGAGCTGTTTTTTGGTAATTCAACCACAGGGTGAAGCACAAATACATTATCACCTTTATAAAATATATTTGGCATAGATATTTCAAAAGACACATCACCACCAATAGAACTTCTACAGGCAAGTATTGTATCAAGATAATAAGATTTTTCTTTCATTTTAACAATATTATATACACCTTTTAATCCATACTCATCAATTTTAAGCAATTCATCACGGGTTATTTCTGCAGAGGCAGCACCCACTTGAATTGAAAATCTTTTTGTGACACCATAATAAGCATTAAAATCCATAAAAAATGTGTCCTCTGTTGGATTTTTCATATTATTAAATGAATATTCACTAAGTGTATCAACTATAAAATGTCGTTCTGGATACACCATTGAACGCTTATTGAGGAAAAGATATGTGTCAAAACAGGCATAAGCTGTAGTCATTACAACAAATGCAACGACTACACTAATTAGTATCTTTTTAATCATAATTAACACCTCCTTTAGTAACACTTTTTTTAAAAAAATAACACTATAATTTCCAAAGTCAAGCTTGAAAGTAAAAAATCAATAATTTTTAACTGATAAGAAAATCAAGGCAATTCCTACCCCCATTTCGTCATTTTTAATTTGATACTATTTATAATTCCTAATGA
>CAZSCZ010000147.1:0-5437 GCA_964605455.1 uncultured Spirochaetia bacterium | reverse complement strand
GGGGGAACAGGTGCTCCTATTGATAAATCACAAATAATGAAAATTGTATGGGTGTTTGAAAGTAATAATTTAAACCCGGAAGATCGGATTGGCACAGTTTATATTGATAATGTTCAATTTCAGGTAGGTGAAGAATATATACCTGATACTACTCCACCTGCTACACCCTATTCTTTAAAAAATAATGGTGAATCTGTTGAAGATGGCTATGTATTTGGTGCTGAAAATTATCTTACTGTAAATGCGTCCTCAAGCTCAGATGATGATAGTATAGAATGTGTATATTTTGAATACAGCACAGATGGTGGGACTACCTGGTATCGTATAGCTACTGATTATGATACTTCTGACAATGAATATTCCTGTATCTGGAATACTACAAGTTTTTCTGATAAATTTTCCTGCAGTATAAGAGTAAGAGCAATAGATGCTTCAGGAAATTATTCTTCCCCTCTTGTTTATAATAACTGTACTGTAATTCCTACAGAAGAGATAACTAAACCTACACAGACTGTTATTACACCAAATGGTGATAATGTAAATGATGTTCTGATTTTTCCCGGATTAAAAGAGAATTTTGAGATAAAAATTTTTGACAGTTCTGGTCATCTAATAAAAACAATAGATGATACAAATCAATGGGATGGCACTGATGGTTCAGGAAAAATAGTTGAAAACGGCATATATATATATCAATGCAAAGTAAATGGCAAACTTAAATATTCTGGTTTAGTGGGGGTAGCAAAATGAAGAAAGGATCAATTTTAAGTATCTGTATGCTAAGCATATTTTTATTCAGCTCCAGTATGTATTCAGCATTTGTAGAACAACGCTGGAGTGCACGAGCTTCAGCAATGGGCGGGGCATACACTGCTATTGCTGATGATGGCTCTGCTCCTATGTATAATCCTGCAGGAATTGCTCAGTTAAACAAAATGGAATTCAATTCTATGTATACTTTTCTTTTTCCTGCATTAGATGTGAATACAATGGGACTTGCTTATCTTTCTTTCTCTTTCCCTTCTACACTTAACTTTCTTCAAAATATAGGAGCATTTTCTGTAAGTTGGGTCCATTATTATGCCTCTGAATTGTATAGAGAAAGTGCGTTTCAAATAAGTTATGGAAGAGAAGTACACGAATTTTGGACAAGAATAGGTAAAGATTTACAGCATAATGAACTTTATGTTGGCGCAAATATTAAATTTTTACAAACAAGTTTTTTAATGAAAGACACAGATACAGACCCTTTATTTGAGAGAGGAAAAAGGAGTAGTACTGTAGCATTTGATATAGGAATTTTATCAAAAATATATTCTAAAAAAAGCAAAAAGTATTATAAAGTGGGGTTCTCTATTTTTAATATTAATAACCCAGATATAGGGCTGAGCTCAGAAGATAGAGTGCCTCTATGTGTAAAACTGGGTGGAACAATTCCAGTAAAAACATTGCCATTTATGAAACAAATTTATATGAGCTCTCCACAAGTAGCTATTGATATTACTTATAGAAAAAAAACAAATTTCCATTTCGGATGGGAAAATAAATTTTTTAAAATATTAGCATTTAGACTTGGTGGAAATCTGGATGAAGCTACCACAGGAATTGGTGTAAATACAGATATAAACCGTGGGAAGTATAATATAGAATTCAATTATTCTTTTATTTTCCCATTTAGGATTACTTCAACAGGTGGAATACACTTTATCTCTTTTATAATGCGATTCAAAAGCCTCTAATTCATAAACATTTTGCACTATCCTGCGGTTATGAAACTTTATTAGAACCAATTTTCTATTTTTTTTGAATGATACTTTAACTCGAAATATAACGCTCTCACCCAATATAAAAAAGTAAAAACGAAAACAAATATTCCTACTTTTACTGATTTTGTAAGAATAGTTAGAATTGAAGATATTAAAAAATTAATTGCTAATATTACAATCAAAATAATCTTTGAACCCTTTTTCAACTGTTTTATATATTTTTTATTCATTATTTATTCACCTCTATTTAAGTGTAACAGTAAAAAATAATTGGTCAATATAACTAAAGGCTTTATAAGTTAAACCTAACATAGGAGATACTATAGTAATTCCAATTTGTATTGAACCGAAAATAATATATCCATAAATTGGATGTCCATATACTTCACCAAATCTCTGCAATAATATTTTTTAATAGCGTTTATGGGCTGCTCTATAAATATTAATTAGTTGTCCACCAGTATCTATTAGGGGCTTTTAATATACACATTTTTTGCAATTATTTTAACAAAGTTGTGCACCGTCCCTCCATAGATTTCATAAAATCATTACACTCATCCTCTCCCATATCTTCCCATATCCCTGCAAATGATAATATCTTTTCCCTATTTTGATAATTTCTTCTCTCCTTTGCCTTGCTCCTCTGATTTAATATAAAATCTATAAAATCATTAACTTCTGCAAGCTTTTCTTTGGGTATTTTGTATAATTTTTCATAAATATTATTTAAATTAATTTCTTGAATATTCATTTTTAACCTCTTTTTGTTTTTAAATAATAATATATCATTTTTTGTATAAAAGACAAGATAAAATTAATATTTAAAATTATTTAATTTTTAGTAAAGATTTTGGATTTCACATTCTCATTCTGTGAAATCAGGGGTATTTTCAAAGCAGGATGGTTTGAAAATACTCTGGACGGTAGTCCACATATAGTATCATGGACGGGGTGGTTTTCCTGCTTTCCTGTGTTTCACGGAATTCGGGATTTATGGGGTCAACCCATTATCGTAAACTTAAGCCCTTTAACATGTCACTCCTCTGCTTATGCAGGGGCAGGCTCCTGCGTAAGCAGGAAGCAGAAATCCATTGAGAGTGAAGGTCATTCCTGCGAAACTTGTCCCTTCGAAAAAAGGGAGCAGGAATCTATTTTTATTAGATTCCCGCTTTCGTGGGAATGACAACACATGTTAAAAATTGTGCAATTATTTATGCATTTAACTATATATACTAAATAAAAAAGGGAGATTCTTTCAGAAAGAAAGTAAAAAAATTAAATATAGGGGATATTCTGGATACAGAACCAAGTAAATACAAAAAGTATGTATTTTCTCAGCTTGTGCAATATGAGAAAAATAACTCCAATCCTTTTACTTTAAGCATCCGTCCACATAACTCAGAAGTAGCATGTAATCCTTCCATATAATATGGCAAAAAATCTCCTTGTTAATATGGCTATACTGATAATAATATACGAATTCATCTTAAATTAAAATCTAAACACAGGTGAGAAATAAATCAATATATCAGTATGCTTTTCTATTACAGACAATTTTTCGTTTTCCATTATATCATCATATCTTTTATTCAATTCTATATATTTACCTTCAAGACTTAATCCAAATCTTGCACTGAAATATGTATCTAATCGCGCTTTAATATAATATCCTTTAAGTCCTTCCATTAAGATATTTTCAGTCCAGTTGCTTGTAGAATCACCAACAACAAACATATATGCTGAGCCTATTAATGCAGGTGAATAATCAATACTAAAAAGAATAACAGGTGATTCATAAGAGAGACCAATTACAGGTCCAATACAGTTTCCCAGCATAGATTGAGGTTTTGTATCTGTATATTTTACATTATCAGGATTCCCCATATTGTTTTCAAATATTATTCCTGCATTAATAAAGAATTTTTCTAACAGTGGTAATTTTATATGAGATTCAGTTCCTATAAATAAAGGCCTACTGCTTACACCTATCCAGAATGACATATCAAATCGTTTGCTTTTGTAGCCAAATGTTATAAAGCCTCCAGAATAGGTGGATTTCATATCTTTTACAGAATCGTTAAATGTATCTGGTGGTGGAGCGGTTCTGGCTGAACTTGTAAATTTATCTTCGGTTTGGGAAGTTTTGGTTTTATAATACAAGCCACCAACTTTTATCTCAGTGTATTCAATATACCTGAACGGGTCATCTGCGGATAAATAGCTATCAATTAATGAATAAATATAAACCAGTGCTGCATAGCCAAGAAAATAGTATCCCATTCTATTATAAAAGTTATATGCATATCTGGATGTATGATACTCCATAGTATCCCAGAAACTATTCGCATCAGCTGTCTGATTCATTCTATCCTCTTCTTCTGAGGCAGTATTAAAGAAAAGGCAGGATAATCCAATATAAGTTGTTATCTGGATTCCTGTCATTATCCCAAGATTCTTATACCCATTATAATAAGCACCCCAGCCCGGGATAAGTGCTTTTGTTAATGCTGCTTTGGGATCAGTTGTGCGTCTGGGAATTTTGCCACCTAAAAGCATATCTTCTATTTCAACAATCCTATCAAGTTCACGCTCAATTGTAATATTTCTGCCTTCAGTTAGATGGATTTTTCCTTTGTAAGATTCATAGCCGGGATGCCGTATCTCTATAGTATATTCACCCGGATTTATATCTTTTAACACCAGAGGAGTTGTGCCTATGAATTCACCGTCAAGATATGCTTTTGCACCATCAGGAATTGAGTTAACTGTTATATTGCCTTTCTCCAATGTCCCTGCTATTTCAATAGAAGATTTTTTTACAATCATCCCTTCTTTTATTTCTCTTATCTTCTTTATTATTTTGCATTTACTGCCATTCTCATCTGAGCTTATCACTTCTAATTCACCTGCTACATTTTCCTCTCGCATAATTATTTTACCTTCGCTGTCTTTAATTAATTTAACATCAATAACTGTTAATCTATTACCCTTTTTTATACCAAGTGCAGACCCTATATCAATGTATATAGTATTAGCTTCTATAAGTTTTATTTCGCCATTAATACTGATTTTTTCTGCAATCTTTTTAACAATTTTTGAGCAGGCATCAGATAATTCTTCTAATGATGGAACATTTATGTTTTCAGATATTTCAACTGCACCATTTTCAATATCCACAAGTCTGAGTGTAATTACATATTTCACATATTTGCCTTCAAATTTTGAAATACTACCAAACACAATCTTTTTGACATTTAATAATTTTCCAACCTCTACAGCTTCATCTGCTGTAGTCATACCTGATAATTGGATACTTTGCTCTTTTAAAATTTCTTTTAATTTACTTCTTTCAAGCACATTAAATACAGGATGTTTTACAAATTCAGTTCTTAGAAGCTCAGTGGCAGTCAGAGCCACACTTTTTTTCACAGCGAGTGGCTCTAAATCCATAACAGCAATATTGAGCCCTGCTGAAAAGAGGAAATTAACAAAAAATATCCCCATAATTAAACACAAAATAATAAAGATACGTTTCATTGAAATATTCTCCTTTCCGAAGGATATACCAAATTTATCTATATATAATCAAAAGTCAACTTTTTATTAAGAGTGTTTAAAAATTATTTTATAATTGTTCTTATATTAAAAATTATATAAAATAAAATTTTATC
>CAZSCZ010000146.1:0-5496 GCA_964605455.1 uncultured Spirochaetia bacterium | reverse complement strand
ACCGGGAGCTCCTAAACCTATAGAGAGATTGGAAACAATGAAAAGATGTAAAGAGGAAGGATTTTTTACAGGAGTATGTTTTATTCCAGTGTTGCCGTTTTTATCAGATTCTGAAGAACAACTTAAGGAAACAATAACAACTGTGAAGGGATATGGAGCAGATTTTATTTTTGTTGGTGGATTGACTTTATTTGGTAAAGAACCTACTAATTGTAAGGCACTCTACTATAAGTTCTTAGAGAAGCATTATCCTGAGCTTATACCAAAATACAAGAGTTTGTATAGAATCTTTTGGGCACCGTCAAAAGAATATCAAAAAGAGCTGGAGGAAAGATCAAGGAAGTTGTGCAAGAAATATGGAATTAAAAATAGGATTATCTAACGACGGTTTGGAGCGGAACACTTTGAACACTTCGTGTTATTGCATTACATCACTTCACTGGAGCATATAACAGTTGAGTATCTATCTTCGCTACGCTTCGCTTTGCCCAAATTTGATATTCAGGGCAAGTTTCAGATGCCTACAACCTACACTACAATTATACTCCATTTCGCTTAGGAAGAAATAAAAACAGCCAGTAAAAACGAAATATAAGCAGATTTAAAAAATTTCTCTTTTTTAATTTAAAATTAAAGGTGAGTGACAGGGCGGGGGAGAACCCTGCCACTCAGAAGCTTTATCCGTGGGGCGTAAGAGAGGGCAATCTATAGAAGAGATAATTGCATTAATATGGTGGCATTCCACCAGCTCCAGCACCAGCGCCAGGTATATTCTCTTTCTTCTCTTCTGGTTTATCTGTCACAAGTGTCTCGGTTGTTATTAACAGAGCTGCAACAGATGCTGCATTTTGAATTGCAGAACGGACAACCTTTGTAGGATCAATTATCCCTGCTTCAAACATATCTACCCACTCGTTCTTTGCTGCATTAAACCCTACATTATCTTTTTCTTCTTTCATTTTATTTATTATTATAGAACCATCAAAACCTGCATTTGCTGCTATTAATTTGGCAGGTTCTTCAAGTGCTTTTTTTACTATCAATGCACCTGTAAGTTCATCTCCTTTGAGTTTTAAGTTATCAATTGCTCTGGATGCTCTTAACAATGCAACTCCGCCACCTGGTACAATACCTTCTTCAACTGCGGATTTAGTTGCATGTAAAGCATCTTCAACTCTTGCTTTTTTCTCTTTCATTTCAACTTCAGTTGCAGCACCAACTTTTATCACAGCAACACCACCTGCTAATTTTGCAAGCCTTTCTTGTAATTTTTCTCTATCATAATCTGAATCAGTCTCTTCAATCTGCTTCTTTATTTGAGCTATCCTTCCCTGAAGCTTTTTGGGATCACCTGCACCTTGCACAATAGTGGTGTTCTCTTTATCAATAGTAACTTTCTTAGCTCTTCCAAGCATATCAATTCTAACATTTTCAAGTTTTAATCCCATATCTTCTGATATTACCTGTCCTCCCGTTAGAATGGCAATATCTTCAAGCATAGCTTTTCTTCTATCTCCAAACCCTGGTGCCTTTACAGCCACTGATTGAAGTGTTCCTCTCAATTTGTTTACAACAAGTGTTGCTAATGCTTCACCTTCAACATCTTCTGCAATAACAAGTAATGGTTTGCCCATTTGTGCAATTTTCTCAAGAAGTGGTAATAAATCTCTCATTCCACTAATCTTTTTATCAGTTATAAGAATGTAAGGGTCTTCAAGTTCAGCAGTCATTGCTTCTGGATCAGTTATCATATATGGTGAAATATACCCTCTGTCAAATTGCATACCTTCTACTACATCAAGTTTTGTTTGGATCTCTTTCCCCTCTTCTACTGTAATAACACCATCTCGACCCACTTTTTCCATTGCCTCAGCAATATGTTTACCTATTGTGGGATCATTATTGGCTGAAATTGTTCCAATTTGAAATATTTCAGTTTTTGTTTTTGTTTCATGTGATAATTTTTTCAGTTCTTCAACAACAGCATCCACAGCTTTTTCAATACCGCGTTTTAAATCCATCGGATTGGCACCTGCAACAACATTCTTCATTCCTTCTTTTAAAATAGTCTGCGCAAGAACAGTTGCGGTTGTTGTTCCATCACCAGCTACATCATTTGTCTTAGTAGCAACTTCTTTAACAAGCTGAGCACCCATATTTTCAAATGGGTCCTCTAACTCTATTTCTTTTGCTATAGTAACACCGTCATTTGTAATTGCCGGTGCACCAAATTTTTTGTCTAAAACTACATTTCTTCCTCGTGGTCCAAGTGTTACTTTAACAGCGTTTGCAAGCTTATCTACACCATCAAGGATTTTCCTTCGTGCCTCTTCATTGTATATTATTAACTTGGGCATCGCTTCATCCCTCCTTTCTTTTAAGATTTTTATTCAATAACAGCTAGGATATCCCTTTCATCTAAAATTAGATATTTTTTATCGTCAATTTCAATTTCAGTGCCAGAATATTTGCCGTAAAGAACGGTATCCCCTGTCTTTACTTCAGGTGATATCCTTTTGCCATCTTCTATAATTCTACCAGGACCTACTGCTATCACTTTGCCTTGCTGAGGTTTTTCTTTTGCAGTATCTGGTATTATAATTTTACCTTTTTTTGGTTCCTCTTCTTCTATTGGTTCTACAACTATTCTGTCAGCTAATGGTTTAATCTTCACTCTACATCACCTCCTTGTAAAATTTGTATTGGTATAATATAATCACTTTCTCTGGTATGTCAAGAGGTAAAATGATATTTTATTTAAAAATTTGTTGAAGATAAAATTGAAAGTATTATGTTTATTTTATGCATGAATATACAATCGGAAAAAGTATAATGGATACACTTATAAATCTGAAAAAGCAATATCCAAATAAACGAATAACAAAAGTAACTATTATAGCTGGTAAACTTCGCCAAATTTTACCTCAAGCACTTTTTTTCTATTTAGATATACTTAAAAAAGATACAGAATTTTCAAAAATTGAGTTTATATATAAAGAGAAGCCGGTTAAAATAAAATGTAATAAATGTAACAAAATCTCTAAAATAAATGAATTAGAATTTCTTTGTCCTTTATGTGGCAACTATGATATCAAAGTAATTTCAGGTAATGAACTTTTAATTGAATCCATAGAAGTTGAGGAAGATAAAAATGGAAATAAAAGTGTATGAAAATATAATGAAAGCAAATGACCAAATAGCTCAGCAGATCAGAAAAACTTTGGATAAACATAATATCTTTGCAGTAAATTTTATAAGTTCACCTGGTGGTGGTAAAACAACTTTGCTTGAAGCAATTATACCTAAGTTACAATCTAAAAAAATAAGAGTTGGTGCAATAGAAGGTGATTTAGCAACTACTAATGATGCTGAAAGAATAAAAAGATTAAAAATTCCTGTTGTACAGATAAATACTGGTTCAGGATGTCATCTTGATGCAAATATACTATTAAAACCAGTGCACGATTTGCCGCTTGACAATATTGATTTACTTATTATTGAAAATGTTGGAAATTTAGTTTGTCCTACAGGATTTTATCTTGGTGAAAATATAAAAATAGGCTTGATAAGTGTGCCCGAAGGTGATGATAAGCCTTTAAAATATCCTCTTATTTTTAATGTCGCTGAAGCAATAATATTAAATAAAATAGACCTACTCCCTTATACAAATTTTAAAAAAGAAAAATTTTATAAGTATTGTAAACAACTTAACCCCAATATAAAAATCTTTGAAACTTCAGCTACAAAAAATATTGGGATAGAAAAAATTGTAAATTGGCTCTTAGAAATAAGCTCAAATTTAAAATTAAATCAGTAACTTGAATATTTTATTGTAATCTCACAAGATATTTTTAAGTAAGTTTAAGATAATTAATACATTCCTCATTTGATAAAAAGATTTTTACAAATGTGTCAAGCTTTACCAGCTTAAATACATCCATTATATCTTGTGGCACCCTTGATAAAGCAATGTTCCCTCGTTGTTGTCTTAAAACTTTTGCAATATTGATTATTTTACCTATACCTGAACTATCTATATATTTTAAATCTTTTAAATCAAATATAAATTTTTTAATCCCTCCTCTTATTAATGTGTAACAAAAAAGTTCAAATTGTTCGGCAATATGCTTATCAAATTTGTTTAATATTGATATTTTTAATATCAAAGTATTATAATCTGGTGGTCCCTGCGGTTTGATTATTTCTAAATCAATTTGCATATTTTTATTCTTTCAATTCAGACTCTTTATCTTTAAATCTCTCTTCAATTTTTTTCTCTTTTTCTTTAAATTGTTTATCCATTTCACCTGATCTTCTTTCATATAACTTATCAAGCTTTGCAAATTTTTCTTCTATCAATCTATTTAGCCGCTCAAGCCGTGAATGAATCTTCTTTACCGTTTCAAACTCTTTTCTTACCTTTTTATTTCTTGAATGTTTCCTAACTATCCATTTTGCAGCTTCAAATAAACCTTCTGATCTACATTGATTAAATTGAAAATTTTCAACTTCGTCAGCAGCTTGTCTATTATTTTTAGATATTTTATCATAAAGTTTTTCTTGTTTTTCTTCGGTTCTTGCAAGTCTTTCTTTTATCGTACCAACTTTACCTATTGGATCTCTATTTATTTCTTGTTCTTTCCTATTCTTCCATTCGTCCATATCTTTTAGTTCCTTCTTAACTAAAATAGTTGATCTTTCTATAGAAGATTCACAACTTTGATTTTTACTTAATTTTGCTGTTTCCTTTTCAGTTTCAACTTCTACAATTCCTTCTTCAACATTTACAGCAATGGAACCATCCGGAGCAATCTGAATTTCATATTCTGTACCTCTTACTCCTACAACAGCTGTAGGTGTATATACTCTAAATTTTTTATCTTTAAAAATCTTTTTAATTTTAAACTTTACAGAACCTTTAATTACACTTGTAGATTGGTGGACTTTCTTGAGATACGATCTGTTTAAAATAATGCTGGAATTTTCGTCTAATTCAACTTTGCTGCCACCTTTTAATAACAATACAACTTTAGATGATTTTCCTGTTTCAATTATAGAATTTAATGGCAAAACTTTATTAATACTCAGTCTCTTCCTTTTTTTCTCACCTTTAATATGCCAAAAAACTTTACCCTTCACCATTTTTACTTTGGCAACTCTTTCCGTAGAGATATTTGTTCCAGATGATTCAAGTAACATAAAAGAGAGAAAAGATATTAATAATATAAAATAAAATCTTTTAACTTTCATAATCGCACCTCCATTTTTATTTTAAATATAATTTTTTAATATACCAAGTCAACATAAATTTTGTGGGGACGGTGCACAACTTTATTAACTTTATTAAGAACGATTTGTCTCCATATTGTTCCAGCAATTTTCTCATATCCAATAAAAATAAAGAAATATAATAATAAAAATATTCATAATAAAATTGATACAAGTAATCAAGTTGGAAATGGAATTTGATAATGACTGAGGAATATATTCCATCAC
>CAZSCZ010000145.1:0-5517 GCA_964605455.1 uncultured Spirochaetia bacterium | reverse complement strand
TTGTTATTTTTAATTTTATAGATTAAGTAAATTTCATTTATATTGAACTTTCCAATAGTAATTTTATAAAGATTCAAATCGCCATAAATATATCCTTTATCAACAAAATTAGATTGATACTTAATGAACCCGTTGAGACCTAACTTAAATTGAGGATTAATTATTATTTTATTTATATTATTAAATATTACATAAGTAGAAATTTTATTTAATGAAAGTGTGCCTGTGAGTTTTAATTTTTTTAAATCTATAAGAATTTTTTGGGTTTCTTTATCATAAAAACCTTTCCCTGTAAGATTTAAATTTTTGTAGTTCATTTTAATATTTTCAAATAATATCTTTTGTTTCTTTGACTTTATATTAAATACAATCTTTTCTTTTGGAACACTACCTATTATTTTTGTATTTCCTGAAATTTTGTATTGGTCTATCCTTTTGAAATGAGTTCGTATTTTTAGAAAAGAAGATATAGAAGAGATATATTCATTTTTAAATTTTTTATTAATTTTTGCAATAAAATTTATATCACCTCTTTTTGAAATTTTTCCTGATAGTTTTGCAAATTTGTTGATAAAGAGATTTAATTTATATTTATCCTGATATTCTATAATATTCCCTTTAATTTTTACTTTAGTCGCTGCAGTTACTAATTTTGAGTTGAAATTAATTTTATTATTTATTAAATGTGTCTTGCCTTGTAAAATTATAATATTATTGTCTTTTAGTATTACTTTTATACTAAAATTCCCTTTTTTGTTACGATAATCTGATTTTGCATAAATTTTCTTTATTCTGGCATTATCTTGTAGGACTACTTTTAAATAGCTATTGAGAAAAGTGATTTTATTAAATTTATTTATTTTAGCATCTATATTTCCTGAGATATTTCCCTGTTGGCATATATCAGATAATTTTTTTTCCTTTACTATTTTAGGTATATCTGTAAGTTGAAAGTTATTTAATTTAAGGTTAAATTTTGAGATGCCATTTCCAAATAGACCTTTTATATAAAAGTTTTCTGTGTTTTGAAGTGTTTTTATGAAAAGTTTATTTTTCTGATAATTTATTTCTCCTGAAAGTTCTTTTATTTTATACTCATTTATATAAAAATTTATAAGTTTAAATCGCTTTTTCTTATGGAACGATGGAAATAAGACTGCTTTACCGTAAAGCTTATAGTTCTTGAATTTATAATTGTTGAACCATAATTTAAAGAAAAACTTTTCTGGATTTTTTAACCAACCAGTTAATTTTATAAAGTTTTCTTCTGATATTATTATCATAAAATTTTTTATGTTTATTTTTTTTGAATATTTTGTTAAGTCAAGATTGTATTTTAAATGGTGAATTTTATCTTGTGCTTTTAAATTTACTTTATATTTAAATATATTTTTTTTCTCAAATGAATATATGCCTGAGATTTTATAATGATTTAAATCAAAATTTTTAAACTCACCTTTAAATTTAATAATCTTTCCCCTAATAATACCATAAGTAGTGAATTGTTTTTCATCGTCTTTGATATGTAAAATAATTTTATTTTCATCAGATTTGCATTTTATATAAATCTTTTTGTTAATTTCCTGATTTCTATAAACAAAATTATTAATCTTTAAATTTAAAATATTGGTTTCTTTACTAAAATTTCCTTTACCTTCTATATTAAAATAAAAATTTTTTAATGAATGTTTATATATTTTATATGGTATAATATGAAATGCAAATTTAATTTCTTTTGCTGGTATAGTTATTTTTGTTTCAGGATTTATAATTATTAGTTTCGTGTGTTTTGCATCTGAAGAAAAATATATTTTTCCATTTAGATACAGTTTTTCTACATTAAATAAAGAAATTGATTTACTATTATTATTTGGCTTAATTTTTTTAAGAATATCTTTTATGTTAAGTTCACCGTTTTTATCTTCATATAAGCGCAGCGTATAATTATTTATATCTATACTATATATACTTTCCTCAAGTTTTATTTTTTTGGATAAAATATCTTTTAATTTTATTTTAACTTTTACATTATCAATTTTTAAAATTTCTTCTTTTTCTTTAGAATATAGAATTATATTTTTTAATTTTACTCCTTTAAAGAGCAGAGGTGAGATTTCCTTTATACTTACTGGATGTCCAATTTTATTTTCTGCAAGGATAGTTATCTCATTTTTAATTCTTGCAAGCTCCTTATTTATTCTTAAATAAGCTATGCCTGAAATAAGTAGAAAACTTATTACTATAATTATTATAATACTAATTATTTTTTTCATTACTTGTACTTATAAAGTGCAAAATATTTGTAATATTTTCCATTGTCCATTCTGGAATATATATAAGGACATTAAAATTTATATCAATACCTTTTTTTTCGTTCAATATTTTCAAAATGGAATTTAGAGAATAGATTATTATTGAATTTAGATTTTTAATATCAATTCCTGTTAAATTATAAAAATCAACTGCTAAAAGCAATTCTTTATTAATATATACAAGTTGTTCAATTATATAAAGCAATTTGTTAAAGATAATATCGTTGTTTTCTTTATTTTTAAGTACAAGTATAATTTCAGAGCCTTTACCAAAGATATTTTTTATTATAATTTCTTTCTCCACTTGTATTATATTAGAATAGAGTTCTATAGGATACAGATTTTTTAAAATATTGCTCAGTTTAATCTTTAATTTTTTAAAAATTTGATGGGTTAGATTTATTTCAATAGAATTTATATAATTTATACATTCTTTTACTTTATTTCTTATATAAATCAAGAATGAGGCATAAGTTCTCCATTTAATAAGTATTTCTTTTTCAGAGTTCAGATTTAGATATTTTATAGATTCTTTATCCAAAATATCAAGAGAATTTAAATTAAATGGGTCAAGTTTTTTTTCATTTAATACAAGTTTTTCTTTTAATGTGTTAAAGATTACATCAAATTCAGAAATTTCAATATTAATGTTATTAAAATACAATAGAAAGAATAATTTTAATTTTAGAAAAATTTCAAGAAATTGAGTATCAAAACAGAGTCCAGATATATTAATATAATGGTTATCTATAATATTCCCCATTTTGCTATTGCATTCTGTAGTAATTTATTTTGTGGTGATATTTTGAGGCCTTTTTTCCATATTTTTATTGCTTTTTTTCTGTTGCCCAGCATAATATAACATCCGCCAAGATTGTAGTAAGGAGTAATATAATTTTTGTCAAGTTCAATCGCTTTTTGATAGTATTTAATTGCAGTTTTATATTTTTGTAAATTAAAATAACAGTCTCCTATATTTGAATAAAGTTTTGCATTTGCAGGAGATAATTTTAATACTTCAGTATAATATTTGATTGCTTGAAGGAAATTTCCATCATTATAAAATTTTTCTGCTTTTTTTATTATACTAAATATAGATGAACCTGAAAGCTTATTTAGTTCTGATTTTAATTGCATAGCATATTGAGAGAAAGGTTGAAGTGCAATTGCTTTTTTATAGAAATATTCAAACTTTCTTTTATTATTTAATGCAAGGAAAATTTTACCTACACGTGCATAACTATGTATATTGTTAATTGCAACACCAATTATATTATTAAGATAAATTGTCCATTTATATGGATATAGAGATTGTCCATCGTATGCAAATAAAAGATTTGCACAATTTTGTAAAACAAGTTTTGTCTGCGTATCAAGATAATACAGGGTGGAACAAAATTTTTCTACAGAGAGTGAATCAAACAATACTGAAAATCTTTTAAAATCATTTTCAAGATTTTGAAATTTTAAATAATAAATAATATTAGATTGGATTGATGATTTGTCTCTTTCTTTCTCATAAATTATACCAGCAGATTGTAATTTGTAATTTAGTTTAACAAATTTTCTAAAATTTTTTGATGTAAAATATACTGTTTTTTCTGGATTGCTTGCAATTATATTGTCAATAAAAATTTTGCGAATTATTTCTTTAGAATATTTACCTTTTAAAAATGGTAGTGTTATTTTTAAATTTTTATACTCTTTTATAATCTGGTCAAGATACCATTGCTCAGATAAGATTACAATGTTGATTATTATTAAATCTGGTCTCTTATACTTTACATAACGCAAATCCCATAGTGGAAATGTTTCATTGTCTTTAACAGTAAAGATTATAGAATTAAATTTGGCATTTTTAAAAATATTTTCAGCATAGTTTAGTGTATAGAAATAATTTTTGTTATAGTGATAGACAAAATTTAAGATAAAGAGCACAGGTAATATAAAAATAAGCCATCGGCTATTTTTGAATACATTAAAGATTCCAATGGATAAACAGAAATAAAATATTGTCCAAGCAGGAACCAAGAATACTTTTAAAGTAAAAAGTTTATCTTTTGGGGTTTGTGTAAGTATTATAAGAAATATTGTGTAGAGTAAAAAAATAATTAAGAAAAGTAATGAAATATTTTTATTGCTTATCTTTTTGAACCCAGAAAATACAAGGTATAATAGAATTCCTATGAGAATCAAAGATATTGGAGTAAAAATGAAGATATTGTTTGTCTTTGAATATAATTCATATAATGGGTTAACAGTTCTTAATTGAAATAAAATTTCTTTTAATTGAAGAAATTTTTTTGGCAGTGCACCATATTGTTTTCTGAGTAATACATAGAGAAAATTTTTAATATTTGATGGTGCACCCCAGTTTAAGATTGGTGATGAAGCTGCCCTAATTGGTAAGTAAATATAAATAGAAAATCCAAGTAAAAAAAAGATTCCAAAAAGGATATAGTTTTTAAATTTTAATTTTTTCCACCATTTGTTGAGTAAGAATAAGAATATCAAAGAAATTGTCATAAAAATAGAAGTATGATGATTTCCAAGCGCAATTCCGTTTATATAAAAGAAGAAATTAAAATATTTTATTTTTGGTTTTTCTATAATTTTAATTAAAATATATAATTGAATTGAGAACAGAAAAAGATTAAGAGCATAAACTTCTGTAATAGTAGCTATATTCCAAAATGTAGTAGAAATAGAAATTAAAATTACTGTAAATGCTGCAGAGAGTGCAGGCTGTTTAAGATTTAAAATTTTGCCAATCTTAAAGAAGGTAATAAATAGAGATACAATAGAGAGTGAAGCAAAGAATGATGACATAAGGTTTATTCTAAATTCAATTTTACCTACAGGGATGAAAGAGAATAATTTCGCAAGTATTAGAAATAATGGATATCCTGGCGGATGAGGGATAGCTAGTCTATATCCTGCTGTAATAAGTTCACCGCTATCTTCAAATGTTACATCAGGCGAAAGTGTGATAAAATATATTGTAAAAGTAAATATAAACAAGATAAAAGATAGAATAAGAATTTGTCTATTAACTATGTTTTCTTTCATAACAATATATTTTAGTAAAAATACAAATTCCCATCAAATTGTCAAATCAAAAATAGAGGGACGGTGCACAACTTTATTAACTTTTTTTGTGCAATATATTTGGCAAAGTGGGGAGGCGAATGAAAAAGTCATTAGG
>CAZSCZ010000144.1:0-5519 GCA_964605455.1 uncultured Spirochaetia bacterium | reverse complement strand
TACTGGCTTGTTCTCTTCTACTGTAAATTTTGGAGCTGATTTTGGAATTAATGATACTAAAACATCAGTAGGTAACATGGATATTTTTATCACAAAAATAAAAAATGATGGTAGTTATGACTGGACAAAAACAATTGGTGGACCAGAAGCGGATGGGGGTCTTAGTGTCACAGTAGATAGTAGTGACAATCTTTTTATTACTGGCTTGTTCTCTTCTACTGTAAATTTTGGAGCTGATTTTGGAATTAATGATGTAAAAAGTAGTGCTGGTAGTTGTGATATTTTTATAACAAAAATAATGAAGGATGATGAGACTATAAAGGATGAAGTGGAGGAAGGAGATGCAGTAATTATAGGGGATTCTGAAACTGAAGGAACAATAAATCCTGATAAAGGCAATGAAGTAAAAATATATTTTAAAAGCTCAAGGTCCGGAAAATTTATCTGTAGAATATTTACAATTTCAGGTAAATTAATTTATGAGACTACTATAGATACATCAAATGAAGGATATTTTAGCTGGATACCTGACAAGGATATTGCTTCTGGAGTGTATATAGTTCATATTGAAGGTCCTGGAATAAATATGTATAAGAAATTGGCTATTTTAAAATAAAAGATAGGAGGTTCAAGGTTATGAAAAGATATATAATTATTTTTTTAATATTAATAGTAATTGCAGAACCAAGTTTTTCAAAAATTGGAAAAGCAGGTTGGACAATTTTCACTAAAATTCGGTCCCCAAAATTTAGGGCAGTAACAGTTACACCTGTAATAACAATAAAAGGAGATCTATCAGGCATCTTCTATAATCCTGCTATTCTTGCAAAGAATTACTATAGGGAAATATTCTTATTATCAGAAATAGGTATCATAAATGATGTATTTGGAGGGGTTATTTATGGACATCCATTAAAACATTCTTCTATTGCAGGAGGAGTTGTTTATTACAATGCTGGCAAAATAGACCTCACATGGTTAGATTTAGGTTCAGGCGAATTAAAAAAAGAAACAGTAACAGCACAGCAAGATATACTGGGAATAATATCTTATGGCTATAGGCTTATGGAAAATTTAGGTTTAGGTGCAACCTTAAAATTTGCGACAAGTAATTTATTTGAAAGAGCATCAGCAACAGCTTTCGCAATAGATTTTGGATGGCTGTATTCACCGTCAATAATAGAAAATTTAACTTTATCCGGAGCTTTACAAAATATAGGAACAGCTTCAAAATTTGTAGAAAAATCTGATCCTCTTCCACTAACAGTATTTCTATCTGCTGGATTTCTATTAGAATTTGGAAAAAGAGGATATTATTATATTAAACCTGCCGTAGATACCTCTTACTTAATAGTAGAAGAACAAGTAATACCAGAAATTGGTGTTGAATTTGGGAAAGTACCATTTTCACTCAATGTTGGTTATACATTTATTGAGGAAGCAAATTGGCATTTTGGAGTAGCAATATATAAAAAAAGGTTTGACATAGCTTATGGATATTTACCTGGAATATTTCTAAATCCCACACATAGATTAAGCATAGGCTATAGATTTTAAATGAAATTCTTTATTATTCTTAATTACCCTTACATTACTGAATTGCTTTGAATGCATTGAATACCTGTTTTACTGAAATAAAGCTTGGATGTGAAGCAGAGATTATTCTATATTTTGCAGCTTTTGGCTTAAAGTGTATCTTCGCTGTATCTTTAAAAACAGCTACAATCTTTAATCCTAATGCACTTGCAAGATGCATAGGGCCAGAATCATTCCCTATAAAAATTTTGCATATACTAAAATAAGATGCAAGATCAATTACATCTACAGGCGATACTATTTTATATCCTCTACGACTGAAAATATCTTTTAGTCTTTTTTCTAAAGGACCTATTATTATTATAAAATTATATTTTTTATAATCTCTCTTAATCAATTCCAGCAATTTTAAAAGTTTAGAAACTTGCCATTGTTTATTACCGCGTCCACCCGGATGAACTGCAACTAATTCTCTATTTTTAAACTCCTTCCTTAAATTTATATACCTTTTCTTTATATCTTGTGGCAAAGAAATTTTCACTTCAGATAAATATTTAAGTCTAAGCTTTTTAAACAAAATCTTATAATAATCAGTTATATGAATTTCCTTTTCTGGAAGAGGCACACAAATATTTAAGATTAACTCACTGTTTTTTCGTAAAAATCCTATTTTTATATCAGCTCTTAAAAATAAAATCATAAAAAATGTAAGTGTTGACATATCATTTGGATTTGAGGCATCAAACAATAAATCGTATTTTTTTCTACGAATATAAAAAATAAATTTTATCAGATACAATGGATTAAAAAATTTCTTTTTATTAAATTCAATTATTTCAATATTTTTTATAGTTTGAAGCAATTGTGAAAATTTACTTGCTGCAATTACTGTAACATTTATGTTATTCTTTAAAAATGATTTTATTACAGGTGTAATTAAAACAACGTTCCCAAGTCGTTCATCAATTCTAACAATTATAACATTTTTTATTCTTTTCAATCTCTGTTGGGATAAACTCTCAGGCTTTAAAATAAATTGAAGCACTTTAAAAATAAATTTCTTTCCTTTCCTTTCAATTTTTTTAAAAATAATCATACTAATGTCACCTCTATGTTAAAGAAAATACAAAGTCACCAAGAATAAAATAATTTTAAGCATTCTGACAACTCATCCATATTTGGCTTTAGTATATTTTCTCATATATATAAAGATTTAATAGTGGGTATATGATATGTTATATAAATGTTACAGCATTATCTGGAATTCTTTTTAAATTCGGGCTCCCTGTTAAAATCATTGTTTCATTTAATTCTTCTATCATTCTATTAATGATAAACTTTACACCTTCTACACCACCACCAACAGCTGCAATTGCTACAGGTCTCCCAATTAACACAGCGTCAGCACCAAGCGCAATACATTTAAACACATCTCTACCACTTCTTATGCCACCATCAACTAAAATAATTCCTCTCCCTTTTACAGCTTTTACAATTTCCTGTAAAACATTTAAAGTCCCGGGCATATCATCAAGCACTCTTCCACCGTGATTAGAAACAACTATTCCAGATGCCCCTGCTTCAAACGCTAAAATTGCATCTTCTTTTGTCATTATACCTTTAACTATAAAAGGAAGTTTTGTACTTTTTATAAGCTCTTTTAAATCTTTTGGACTTTTGGGAGAAACAGGTTGATTCTTAATTTTCATTGTAACAAAACAGGCTGCATCAACATCACATCCCACAGCTATACAACCTTTCTCTTCAGACTTTTTTATTCTTTTTATAATTTCATTCTGTTCAGCTCTTGGTTTAAAAATAGGTATTCCCCATCCATCTGCCTCTTCAATTGCTTTAAGTCCAATCAAATATTGCTGTGGGTCAGCACCATCACCTACCATTGCAATGGAACCTATATCTCTAAAGGCATCCACAACTATTTTATCATATTCAAATTCATCAATAGCATTGTTCATATTAACATCCGTGCCTGTAATAGGGGCTGCAAGTATAGGAATCTTTAGTTTATATCCAAAAAGTTCAACAGAAATATCAGGTTTAGTTATATTATGAATTACTCTTATATTAATTCGGCATTTTCTTAATGCTTCAATATTTGCTTTAAACGAATTTCCTTTACCAACAGCGCCCATACCTGGAATAAGACCAGCACATGCTTCACCATCACATATCTCACAGGCAAAACAGGAACCTTTAAAAAGCCTCTGAGCTTTCCGCCTTATCTCCTTTTCACTTACAAGTGGAACTGACCCAACTTCTATTTTTATTCTCTTTAAGGCTTGATCTACTATTTTTAATGCCTCTTTTCTTGTTTTAGCAACCCCTATAACATTTCCTGCTTTTTCAACATTACTTGTAGGTGTCTTAAAAATCTCGCCAGGTTTTACTCTCAAAAATATTTCAGCAATACCTGGAATTTTCTTTGCCTCATCAATACCACTAATATTTAATATATAACCTGGCTGAGGAATTATAGCTTTCTCAACTGCAACTTTATGAAATTTGGGCTTTAACTCATTTTCAGTTGGTTTCTGGTTAAGCGCAATTTTTATTGCAGCTTTTATAAGATTTACACCTGTAGATAGAGGGTAGGTATAAGCAGACATAAAACCACCTGAAAGTCTGGCAGCAATCTCTCCTACCATCGCACCTTTGGATGTAACTTTAATATCACCTTTCGCAGCACCAAGCGTTATTCCCAGTGCTTTCACTCCCTTTATCATAACATCTATAGCTTGTTCCTGCTTTTCCTTAGGTAATTCTGAAGGCATAATGTGTCCAATTTCCACAAAATATGGTTCAAAATCAATCATTCTATCTGCAATACCTGTTATAACAATCTTGCCATTAAAAATTAATGCATCAATACTCAATTCAAATCCATCCATAAATTCTTCTATAATAAGTTCACCAGTTGGTGAATATTTCTTAGCATGCTCAAATTTTTCAAGCACCTCTTCTCTACTATCAATTCTCACAACACCCCGTGCACCCATATTATCTGATGGTTTAATTACAAGTGGATAATTATGAGAATCAGCAAATTTATATGCGTCCTCAAGACTCCAGCATTCTGCAAAGTCAGGTGATGGAACATTATGTTGTTTAAATCTTGCACGCATTTTTATTTTATTTGTTGCTGCTTCAGCATTTTCAAATTTAATTCCAGGAAGTCCAAGCGCATTGGCAACAGCAGCAACTGTCATTGATGCATCTGTACCTACCGTAATAACTCCATCAATTCTATCTTTTTCAGCATATTGTTTAGCAACACGAACTGTGCCCTCTATATCTTTTGTGCTCATTATTATTGGAACATCTGCAATTTTGAGCCCCGGTGCGTTCGGATTATAATCTGTAACAATAGTTTTAAGCCCCATATCTTTTGCAATCTCAATAACAGGCATCTGTAAAATCCCTGCACCTATTATCATTATTCGTTTTGCTGTTGGCATTTTTGCTCCTTTATTAAAAATTAAAAGTTCCCTCTAATTATAACTTGTATTATAAAAAATGTCAAATCATTTAGTATCCCCCATCAATTTCGAACTTTAAAATGTCCCATACATCTTTTAAATGTTATTGTACTCCGAAATATTTAGTTATTTTTTTATACAAAGTTCTTGCTTCTTTAGAATTCAATCTCGCTAAATTATATTTCTTCAATATTATCAAATACAATATGTAAGAATTCTTGAATAAATCTCAATTTTCTGATATACTATTCTTTTTAGACTGCTCGGAAATTATAATTTAAACCATACTTAAAATTATAAATCACACACTTTGAATTTACCTACTTTCAAAAGGCACCCCCCACTTACAGGATGTAAGTGGGGGGGGTGCCTCTTCTCGCTCAAATTACCGAACACTTTTTCTATCTGGTATATTTTGGCTCTGGAAATAGAGTTAATAAAGTTTTGCACCGTCTATGAAAAGAAAAAGTCAACTACTTTTTTAAA
>CAZSCZ010000143.1:0-5523 GCA_964605455.1 uncultured Spirochaetia bacterium | reverse complement strand
CCAGAGCTGGTTTAGACATTGGTAGAATAACTCTAAAGAAAATGCCAAATTCAGTTGCAAGCGGTGGTTTCATCTCATTCACCATAGCTTCTACAGCCTGCGTAAATGAAGCACCAGCTTTTAATGAATTAGCAATTAATGTAAGACCGTCTGCAAGCTGAATCTCAAATTTATTAATATTCTTTTTCACAATGTAATTACTTATCGCGTCAGGTAAAATTCTCCCAGCAATGAATCCAATAATACCAAATACAAAATTAAGCATAAAAGTAAACAGAATAAATAACCCAACACTAAGCCCAAGCTTTAACAGCCTATATTTTCTGTAATTAAACAAGTGAAAAGCCTTTTTAAAAATTAAATATTTCCTTCGTGCCTTTTCATTCAACTCCTTCACAGCAGGCTCTATTTCTTCAATTTCACTTTTACCCAAAGATTCATACTCCTCATCAGAAATTTTTACAGCTCTTTTCTTTTCTGCCTCTCTTTTTTTCTTTTTCTTTAAAATAAGTGTATTAATATACAACATCGTAGTAAAAAAGAGCACCCCAAATGTTACTATAATTCCAATCTTCATTAAAACTAACATATATAACCTCCTTGTAATTATTAAACTACTCGGAAACTATAATTTAAAATATATAAATAATTAAAACATTGTCATTTCTAAATTACCTAAAAGCCTTACTATTTATTCTATAAATCAAGAACCAAATAACAATAATTCCTATAATATATACCTTAGCAATATATATTACTATATCTATAAAATAATGTTCAATCCATAGGAACCACCATCTTGAAAGAGCAAAAGACGCAATAAACCCTGAAAGAAATCTCAATTTATTGTTACTCTTAATAACATTTAAGCCTGACAGTGCCCAATCCAAAAAAGCAGGAAATAATAAATATAAAATAAATCTCTTTTCAAAATCATAATTAAATTTTATCTTAAACTTTAAAGAGATAAACAGCCATATAATAGCAAAAGGGTATAATCCTAAACACCTGGCACACAGATAAATCTCTTTTTTAAAGAAAATAAATCTAATACAATGGTCAAGTTTCTCCGCCGGATGATGACACAAAATTTTATTGAAACTTTTAACCAATCTGCTATTCAATTATCTCCTCCCCTAAAAAATTGATAAAAGAAGGTGTCAAAAATACAACAAGTTCAGTTCTATATTTTTTTACCTCTTTAGAAGTAAATAATAATCCTAATAAAGGGATATGCCCAAGTATAGGAATCTTTTTTTCAAATGTCTGTTCCTCTTCCATTAGTAAACCAGCAATAACAATTGTCTTACCAAGCTTTACATCAATTTCAGTTTCAATATTTCTATTTTTTATAGCAGGGATAGTGCCCCCAGCATACTTAACAGCATTCTCCCAATCAACTGTTGAAACTTCAATATTCACCTTAGTTTTAATCAAATTACTCTTTCTATCACCATAGGGCAGAATCTTTAAATCAACTCCATAAGGTTTCTCTTCAATAGATAAATTATTCTCAGAAATTACAGGAACAAGTAATTTACCACCTGAATGAAAAGAAGCCATTCTGCCATTTATTACAATTATATTAGGTCTTGCAACAATTTTCGCCTTGCCCTCTTTTATAAATAAATCCAATACTGCATCTATTTTTGTAGTCCGAGAAATTTTTCCAATACTATATACTCCTTTAATCTTTTCCTCAACAAACTGAAACTTTTTCTGCCAATCAATTCCTATTGCAGAATTATCACTGGTCCATATCTCAACTATTCTTGCATTAATTTTTATCATCTGAACAGGTAATTTCACAAAATTAATAATCTTTCCTCTATATTTTTTAACTATCTTTTCAACAATTGGAATATCTTTTGCATTAATAATTTCACCATCAAGAATTACCTTGCCAGCTTCTGCTCTAATTCTAATACCTTTAACACCTTTTAACAATGTCCTTAATTCACTTAAAACTGCTTTAACATCTATTTTAGATACAATTATTTTTTTGGTAATTTTTCTTGATTTTGTCCATACAATAAGAGAAGTTGAACCCTCTTTTTTAGCATTAATCAATATCTCCAAAGATGAAAGGGCTCTAACATCAGCAATTGCCGGGTCCCCTATCGCAATTTTTTTAATCTTTTCGTCAAATCTTACACTCCTCTGCTCTCCCGCAGACATTAATATCTCTTCTTTTCCATATAACCTGTAACTACCTAAAAATATTATTAATAACAGTATAAAAATATTTATTTTTTTCATCTTTTTTTTCATGCCATTAAACCTCATTTCTTTATTCTGCAAATTCCCTTATACTTTGCGTGCCTCTATATATCTTTATCTCCTCTCTTTTTTTAGCTTTTCTCTCTAATAAATTATCTTTAGTAATAGGTGAAACTTTCACAATTTTATTATCTGTAGCACTTCTTAATACAATACTAAAATTACATTTATCACGTGCATAAGCTATTTTCAATGCTTCCGTTGGTGTTACCGCAAGCGTAATATTATTACCACCTATCATTCCCTCACCAAAACCAGGAAACAATCCCCTCTTTTTCTCTTCTTTTTCTATCTCACCAATAATCCTGTTGCCAACTGAAAGAACTAACAAATTTTGAAGTAAAAATACTGATTTGTTCTCAAATGTAGCAATTAAATCAACTCTATTCCCAGGCTTAATCAACCCTTCAATCCCTGTCTCAGGTGATATAGGAATTGAAATAGCTCTTTTATCCATTGGTATCACAACTGATAATCCTGTATCTCTTCCTGGAATAGTTAGCTTAGTTGTTAAAATAACCTCACCTCTTCTAATCGGAACAAGTGTAACAAATTTAGGTTTATTATTTTTGTCAATTAATTCTTTTATACTACTAATACTTCCTGGCTGCAAATACTTACTTGGAATCTGTATAATTTTTACCATATTAGGAGTTATAAATGAATATTTAGGAATATATTCTTTTGCAACAATCACATTTTTCATATTGGATTCAAGTGCAGCCTCTTCTTCCACCTTAGAAATATAACTCATAATAAGGAAAACACCCAAAATCCCTGAAAATATCGCAATAATAATCGCTGTCTTTTTTTTCATTGTTTTACCTCCTCCAAAAAATCTTTAAATTGCTCGAAAATGATAATCTAAAACAGTCCTTCTAAATCTAACTATCAATTTATTAATGCTACTCGCGCCAAACCCTAATAGCCACTCTAATAAATCGCTTCCATTTCCTATTTTTAATTTTTGCATTCCCATAATGTTTATTTCTTTTCAAAAATAACAAAACGTTTATCACTATATATAATATCCCAATTATGCCGTTTTTTTAAACAACTTATTAAATATCTTTGCTCCATTGTATTTAATAATATATAATTAATTTTATATTTATCCAAAATCTTACCCCATCCTTCTATTGCATAAATTATTTTATAGTAGTCCCTCATTATCCTTTCTATTCCCTCTTGAACTCTAATTCCTAAAAATGTCTCTACATCTGGATAAAGTGCCCATTCAAGATATCCACCACATTGTGTATGAAAAATCCTACCTTTAATATTTTTCTTTTTTAAAAATTCTACAGCATTAATAGGCACACTATTATCAAAAGGATAATTTCCTTCTTTCTTAATTAGAGGATTTACTTCCCTAAACCACGGCAAATATAAAATAACTAAACCCAAAATCAAAAAAGATAAAATAAAATTCAATTTATAATATTCCCTTTCGCGAAAATCCTCAATTTTTATCTTAAAATATTTTCTTAAAAATATCCCAAAATTTGATGAAAGTAAAGGAATAATAATAATACCAAACCAAAGTGTAAATCTTATAGCTATTAAACCAATAGCTCCAAAAATTAGAAGTAAAATAAATTCTAAAATCTCAGGCTTACTTTTAGATTTTAAAACTAAAATTAATGTAAAAAATAACATTACAAAAAAATATATTCCTAATGGTTCTTTTACAGAAGTATATGCCCACTCTGATATAAAGCTTTTAGGATACTCGCTTGTAACTGCATTAAAAAGATGTGTAATTATTTTATATCCATATGGATTAATAAAAACTGATATTATAGAAAGAATAAAAAAAATAAATAATATCTTTATTCGTTTTATTTTAAAAAGAATACTAAATTTTTTATGCTTTAATAATTCTTCTAATATTGAACTAATAAGAAAACATCCTATTAGAATTAATCCAAGCACAAATGAGCTATGGGAATTAACCCAACAAATCATAATGATGGGGAAAAGAACAAAATATAACCTCGGATACCTTTGTCTATAAGCAAGCGGAAAAAAAAGCATATATAAATAGAGAGAAAAAAATAAAACACCTATTATTTGTGCCCGAACACCAAAATTAAAAACTGATAAAGTAAATCCTATTAAAACACTTAAAATAGATAATCTTAAATTATTATTTAGTTTATAACATAATTTAAACAATATTAAACATATAAAAGTAACTAAAATAGCATGAATAAAATTAATAAGATTAAATCCCCCTATCATATAGATTAGATAAGAGATTATTTGATAAAGCCATTGGTCATTTATATAAAATTTATTGATATTTGGAAAAGAAAATAACTCCTCTGTAACTAATTTTTTGGTTTTAAACATTATCTCACCATTTTTTAAACCCCATAGAAAATCAAAATTATTTATGTAAGAAGTCTTTAGCATCAATATAAGAATAGCACCTACAAAAGATATAACCCAAAGCTTGTTTAATGTTATTTTATGCATTTCTAAATTATTTTATACAATATTTTTGAAAATAATTAATTCAAATTTTTAATAATTTTATGTGCTCTTTTTAAACATATCCTATTCTTATCACAATAATCTTACTTTCCCACCCACCGCATACATAAAATAATACTTTCACATTCTTGAACAACAAAAAGCCCACCTTTCCTTTTATCTTTCTCGTTGTAACAAAATAAATGTATATTTTTCGCTTACAGTTCTCGCTTAAAGATAGCTCTGCACTAAAATAAAAAAACAAAGAAAAATTGACTTTAGTCGTATAGACTAAAGTCACTTATATTTTGTATTAATATTAATAGCTAAAATCTCCTGCTTCTTTTTCAATCTTATCGCCAGCGCCTTTAAAAAGTGCTGCTATCTTACTTCCAAATAGTTTAATCACAGCAATAAGCGCTACAGCGATAAGCGCAATTATAAGAATATACTCGGTCATACTTTGACCTTCTTCATTATTTAATAATTTTTTAAGCATTTTTATTCACCTCCTATATTAAATTTTTTTTAGCTATAATGTAATAAAGTGAGCCAATAAGTCGCCCACTTCTTAAAAATATAATTTTATATATTTCTAATATTAGACAAGGAATTACTCCTTATCTTCTCAACTTTATATTCCAAATTTTGAATTACGCCTCTTATAATATACTACAAATTATTAAAAATGTCAAGTAAAAAATTTGTTTTGTCAGCAGTAACGAATGAAAAGCAATTTTTATAAAAAATTTACATAAAATGAAA
>CAZSCZ010000142.1:0-5544 GCA_964605455.1 uncultured Spirochaetia bacterium | reverse complement strand
GAAAGTTAGTAAGATTGATAAAACGGGAATTTATATAATAGATGGGAAAAAGAAGATTATAATAAAATAATATGGGAGAAAGTGAAAAGTTAAAAATAGTTTGGGTAGATATTAATGAATTAAAGCCAAGTGAATATAATCCGAGAAAGTGGAGTAAGAAACAGGAGAAGGATTTAAAAGAAAGTATAGAAAAATATGGAGTTGTTGACCCATTAATAGTTAATTCAGCACCGAATAGGAAGAATATAATAATTGGTGGCCATTTCCGTTATTATATATTAAAACAATTAGGTTATAAAAAAGTTCCTGTTATATATATTAATATTTCTGATGTAAATAAAGAAAAAGAACTTAATCTACGGCTTAATAAGAATCTTGGAGATTGGGACTGGGAAAAATTAAAAAGGTTTGATAAGGATTTTTTAAAAACTATTGGGTTTAAAACTGCTGAAATAAGACGGATATTTGAAATTGAAAAAGTATATACATTAGATATATCTTCGCCAGTTTATGAGCCTAAAGGTTTAAATATTAAATTAAAAGACTGCTATGATGATATTAAATTATTTAAATTATTAAATAAAATAAAAAAAGCAAATATAAAAGATAAGGAATTAAGGCGATTTTTAGAGTATGCAGCTTATAGGTTTACAAAATTTAATTTTATGTATATTGCAGAGCTTTATACAAAACAGCCCCCTGAAATACAACGATTATTTGAAGATTTAGCTTTAGTTATTGTCGATATAAATAATGCTATACAAAATAATTGGGTAGAGTTAGTAGATAGATTATATAAATTAACAGATGGTGGAATATAAAGACATATTTACTGTATTTATAATATCCTATAACCGAGCAGATAGAGTTTATACTTATAATACTCTAAAAAGACAAGGTTATACTGGCGATATTTATATTATAATAGATAAATCTGACCCCCAAAAAGAAGAATATAGAAAACGTTATGAAGATAAAGTTATTATATTTGATAAGAATGATTATTTATGGGTAGATTTATTAGATAATAATATTAATGATAAACAAACACCAGTATATGCAAGAAATGCAGTTTATGATATTGCAGAGAATTTAGGATATAAATATTTTTTAGTATTAGATGATGATTATAGAGGTTTTGAATTTCCGGGAATGAGATTTATAAAAAAGAAAAGAGCCAAAGATTGTAAAATAGATAATTTAGATGATGTATTTAAAATAGTTTTAGATTTTTATATAAATACACCATTTAAGGTTATTGCTTTTGCACAATCAGGAGATTTTATTTGTGGTAAAGGAAGATATATATATGTAACACGGGAAAATGAAATAAAATTTAATCGAAAAGTTATGAATTCACATTTTTGTAGTGTAGATAGACGAATAGAATGGAAAGGGCGAATGAATGATGATGTAAATACTTATGTATATTGGGGGAATAAAGGATATTTATTTTTAACTATATATTTTATCTCATTGTATCAGCAAGTAACTCAAACTAATCCTGGTGGGTTAACTGAAACTTATAAACGATATAATACTTATAAAAAATCATTTATGAGTTTAATGTGTTGCCCATCAAGTATTAAAATTAGCTCAATAAGTCAAATATATATACGGCCACATCATAAAATATTTTGGGAATATACAGTTCCTGCAATAATACCAGAGAAATATAAAAAATGCCAAGACCACCAAAAATAACAGATGAGATGTTAAGGGAAATTGAGGAATTAGCCGCAGATGGCACTACAATTCCCAGTATAGAGGCTTTAATCGGTGTTTCAGATGGTTTATTAAGACACTACTGGGCAAAAGGTTCGAATCAGAAGGGAATAGGATTAAAAGTTTTTCACGCACTTAAAAAGGGTTATGCACGATTTGAGCAAACATGCCTACAAATAATATGGGCAGCAGCATATGGACATAAACATCCACAAGGAGAATATCAGCCACAATGGACGGCAGCAATGCGCATGCTTGAAGCCCGTTTTCCCGAATGGGCACGGATAGAGAAGACAATGCAGATAGAGCCTGTGAATATAGTTATATCAAAAAAGCTTTTACCGAAAAATGAAGATAACGATTGAGGATGATATAAATAAAGCCTTTTATCCTATATTTCAGTCTACTGCACGGGAGCTTATAGTTTATGGTGGTGCAGCAGCAGGTAAAAGCTATGCTGTCGCACAGAAGATTATAGTTTATTGTCTATTATATAAGCACAAAAAGATATTAGTAGTGCGTAAAACATTTCCCTCGCTGAAATTAACCTGTATTGAGCTATTATTAAACCTATTTGACCAATATAAGGTTCCCTATAAGCTTAATAAGGCAGACTGGGTTTTATATACGGTGAATAATAACAAGATTATATTTAAAGCACTTGACGACCCCGAGAAGGTAAAAAGTATA
This sequence comes from uncultured Spirochaetia bacterium, assembly GCA_964605455.1. Lineage (GTDB taxonomy): Bacteria > Spirochaetota > JAHITG01 > JAHITG01 > JAFGFC01 > CAZSCZ01. The sequence continues at coordinate 3,129 of CAZSCZ010000142.1, read as the reverse complement.
ACGGATGTTGACTTAATTTGGGTTGAAGAACCAACAGAAATTAGCGAAAAAGACTATATGATTCTTAACATGCGTTTAAGAGGAAAGCCTCTAAAAAAAGGTGAATATAGACAGATTATTTTAACATTTAATCCGATAGATATTAATCATTGGCTTTATCGCTATTTTTTTGAACGGGATGTAGGTAAACGCTATAAGTTTACATATAAAGATAATGAATTTTTGGATGCTGAAAGTAAAGCGTATCTGGAGCGTTTAAAAGAAGAAGACGAAATGTTTTACAGAATATATGCTCTTGGTGAATGGGGAACGCTCCGGGAGAAAATATATAACAATTATGAGGTTAAAAAGATAGACAAGCCAATTGAGTGGTTCGACGATATTGTCGGTGGTGTTGACTTTGGGTATAATAATCCGAATGTATTTTTACTTGTGGGTATAAAAGACCAAGATATTTATGTGCTTGACGAAATATATAAGAGCAAGATATTGAATTCGGAGTTTTCGGAGCTTATAAAAGATAAAATTTCAGAATGGGGCGTGAATCCTGAAATATACTGTGACCCAAGTGAGCCAGCATTGATAGAGGAGCTTTATATAAATGGACTCAATGCTTTGCCAGCAGATAATAATGTTAAGAAGGGAATTAATAATCTTAAACGGCGAAAGATATATATTGACCCACGCTGTGTGAATACAATAAAAGAAATACACGGATATTGTTATAAACAAGACCGTAATAGGAATATACTGGAAGAGCCTGTAAAATTCAACGACCATGCGATGGATGCATTAAGATATGCAACTGTAAATTTTTCTCTTGACAAAATCGAAATAGGCAATATAATATATAAAGGCAAGAGATATTTTTAATATAAAAAATGGAAACTAAAAATATAGACTTTGATTTACTTACGCAGCAGTTAATAACCCACCACGCCACAGGGCTTTTATTATCTTATAATTCAGATTCCCTAACATCCCGTCAAGTTCGTGAAATGTTGACTGACCCGCAGATTATAGCAGCGTTGAATATTATAAAATTGCCGATGATTCAGAATTCGTGGGATGTTGACTGTGAAGATGATAATATACGGGAATTTGTAAAAGAAACCCTTGACCCCTTATGGACACGATTATTGACAAATGCACTAACGGCACTTGAATACGGTTTTTCTGCACAGGAAAAAGTTTTCGAGGAAAAAGACGGATATATAGTATTAGATAAGCTTATATTAGCAAAACCTTGGCTTGTGACATTAAGTTTAACGGATGATGGTAGTTTTAACGGGTTCGTATATGGTGCAACTGTAGATATACCGCCTGAGAAGGCTTTTTGGTGGACATATAATTTCAGATATGGCAATTATTATGGGCAAAGTATATTAAAATCGGCGCATGAAATTTGGCGTGTTAAGAAGCTTATAATGTTATTTGCTAATAGACATTATGAGCGTAGAGGAATACCGCCAATAATAGTAAAATACCCTACACAGCCCAAAGTGACAGGAAATGATAAATTGAGTCCGAATCTTGAAGCACAGAATATATTAAAAATCGTTGAATCGAGCCCTGTTGTGGCAGTTCCGAGGCAGATAAGGGGCGATAAAACTATTGATTTGTGGGAAATTGAAAGTCTTGCCCAAGACTTAAAGGGCGACCAGTTTATAAATTATATAGACTATCTGGATAGGTTAATTTTACGCTCGATGTTTATTCCTGATAAGATTATATATGGTGATGAGGGGTCTTATGCTTTGTCACAGACGCATTCAAATCTATTTATGCGGTTTTTACAGGGTATATATAACAGTTTATTAGAATGGATTAATAATTATATCGTGAATCAGCTTGTGGAACTTAATTTTGGACAGGATGCACCGCAAGCACGAATTATTGGAGCACCATTAGCGCAGGTAGAAAAAGACCTACTTGAGAAGACCTGGCAAATACTGGTGCAAACAGGTCAAGCGGTGGTGGCTTATGATAATCTTGCGGAAAAACTCGGTATATCTGACATAGTGCCAGAATCAGGAAATAGCGAAAAGTTAGAGAAACGAAATATCCCCTATATAAGATTAGAGAAAAGCGATGTTAAGAACAAGATAAGAAAAAGGGCAAGAATCCGGATAAAAGAAGATTATCGGCAATTAGATAAATTTTACAGAAAACAAGCCTCAACATTTGCGTGGCGAAAAGCTTATAAACCCCTTGCTGAATATATTAAAAAGTTTACACGGCAAAAAGGATATAAAGAAGTTCCGAATGAGTTGCCAGATAATATAAAGTCCGCAATATCTAATTATTGGTCACAAATGAACACACTTATATATCTTGTGGGTTCGGCAAAGGTTAATATGCGAGCAAGTAAAGTCGTGAAGCGAAAGTTACAAAGTTATGAGGAAATTGATGTTCTTGTTGATATGGCTTTTGATTTACCACCAGAAGCAGCGATAGAGAAGTTTAAGGGGCTTGTGCCGATGGATAAAGAAAAGTTCGAGCAACTTATAAATGCGGGAAAAATGCACGGGTTTACGGTGGCAGGTTATGATGAAGCTTACGCTTTAAAGATGTGGCAAGGAGCAGTTGAGAAAGCAATGAGTGAGGGCTGGACGATAAGGGAATTTCAAAAGTATGTCGAAAAGGAGCTTTTTATAAAGGCAGGTTTAGCTCCAACGAATCCATTTCACATAGAAACCGTTATGAGAACTAATTTACAGCAAGCTTATATGGCGGGGCGTTGGGACGCCCTTTCTGACCCGTTCGTTTCGGATGTTTTCCCTTATTTACAGTATGTAGCGGTTATGGACGCAAATACACGACCGAGTCATGCTGCAATGGACGGTTTTACAGCGCCCCGTGACGACCCCGAATGGGATACTTGGTATCCGCCAAATGGTTATAATTGTCGTTGCGATGTGTTCGAGATAGATAAGTGGGAAGCTAAAGGTATAACTCCCGATTCGCCAAGAGGGGTTATGCCTGACCCGGGGTTTGAATTTAATGCAGCAGCAAATTGGATAAATATATAATATGCCAATAACGAAACCACATAAAGATGAAAAAGAAAAGGAATTTATAAGTCGTTGTATAAAAGAATTAAAAGAAATAGATAAAAATAGACCTATT
>CAZSCZ010000141.1:0-5550 GCA_964605455.1 uncultured Spirochaetia bacterium | reverse complement strand
AAGTTATTTAATCTATTTTGAATATATAGAAGAAAATAAAAGAAAAATAAAATTTAGCAGAAAGAAAAGATGAAAGCATTAATGATTGACACAGCAACTGAATCAGGTAGTGTAGCTTTATATGAAAATGATAAGCTTTTAGGTGCAATAACATTTAATACTCAGCTTAAACATTTACAAAGTCTGCATATTGCAATAAAGAATCTACTTGCACTTTTTCATACAAATATAAAAGATATATCCTTGATTGGCGTTGATACAGGGCCAGGCTCTTTTACAGGGATAAGGATCGGTGTTACAGCTGCACGGGCATTTGCACAGGCAGGAAAAATGTTTATTGAAGCCACAAGTTCTCTAAAATTGCTTGCATACAAAATTCCATTTGAAGAGTATGTTATATGCTCAATCATTGATGGAAAAAAAGGAAGAGTTTATACAGGATTTTTTAAAAGAAATAAAAAGAGGATTGCAAAACTTTCACCATTTTATGATATAACACCAGAACAACTTGCTGAAATTATCAAGCAAAAATTTAATGATAACAAAATTGTATTTGTTGGGAATGGACAGATAGAATATAAGAAATATTTACAGAAAAATATAAAAAAAGCAATTTTTACAGATAAAAACTTTTATTATCCTGAGGCAAAGGATATATATTTTTTAATAAAAAAGAATAATTATAATAAAGATTATAATAAAATAATTCCTTTTTATTTAAGAAAATCAGATGCAGAAGAAAAAAGTAAAATTATAATTATATAAGATTGATAAATCCGAACTCCTACAAATAAATCTGTGTCACTCATTCTTTATCATTGACTGCCGATAATTAGCTTTGATGAGAAAAAAAATATGGATTTTATTAATACTATTTATAGCACTTGGAATTGAAGCTTTTTTTGAAATTAAAATAAAAAAATTTCGCTTAATAAATTCAATAAAAGATGAGAGTCAACTTATAAACTTAGCATTAATAAAAGCACTTGAGAAAGAGCCTGCTATAGTGAAGAAAATAGTAGGTTTATTTTTTAAAAAATACGATAAATTACATTATATTGCGATTTTGAATCAAGATAAAATAATTTTTTATGGAAATAAGAATAGCAAATATAAAAAAATATTTACAGTTGTAACATCATCAATTATGAAAAATTTATTTAATGAAAAAATTACACACTATAATTTAAATAAAAATAAAGAAATAATATTTTTAAATTCAGATTTAGGTGATATAAAATTTCTTACAGGATTTGTTCTATCGTATAATTTTATGTATTTCATATATTTAAGAAATTTTCTTATAAGTGTTGTTTTCTTAATAATCTCTATTATACCAAAATCCAAAAGAAATTATACTGATACTATTTCTGATTCTGAAAATAAAGCAGGAAAAAGCTCCCTAAATTTCCCTGAAATTATAAATTATAAAGCTCTTTATGAAGATAATCAAAAGCTTATAGAAGAGGTAGAAAATTTAACAACTTTTAGAGAAGTTGGGTTAGCAATAAACTCCATACTTGATTTTAATCAGATGTTGCATGTTATAATGGGTGTTGTAATGGGAAAAATGAATGTAAGAAAAATAATAATATACCTTATTCAGGAAGAGGAACAGGAATTAAGAGGCAAGATAGGAAGAGAGGGGAATAGGATTATTTCTGAGGAAGAGCTTGAATATGAGAAAATTATAATTGGGATAGGACCTGTTGGTAGGGCAATGGAATATCATTCACCAATTATCTTAGCAGAAGTTGAGGGAGAAAATGTTTTAATATGTCCTCTAATTGCAAAGGGAAATTTAATTGGTGCCATAAAAGTAGAAGATAAAATTGATGGCGAACTTTTCACAGAAAAGGATAAAGAGTTTATAAAGCTTCTTTCAGCTCAAATTGCAATTGCATTGAATAATGCAAGACTTTACGAAATGGCAATTACAGATGGCTTAACCAAACTTTATGTTCATAGACATTTCCAGTATAAATTACACGAAGAGATATTAAGAAGTAAAAGAAGCGGCAAACCTATTTCACTTATAATGCTTGATATAGACTTTTTTAAGAATTTCAATGATACTTATGGACATCAAACAGGAGATTATATACTTGCAGAAATTGCTAGTATTATAAAAAAAATGTTCAGAGCTACAGATGGGACATTCAGATACGGCGGTGAAGAGATGGCAATACTTTTACCTGAGACTGATGGTGAAGATGCATATATTCTTGCAGAAAAATTAAGAGAAAATATTGCGCATCACAAATTTAATTATAATAGTCAGCAGCTTTCAGTAACAGTAAGTTTGGGGGTTGCGACATATTATCCAAATATTATGGGAAATAATGTAACAAAAGAGAAATTAATAAAAATGGCAGATGAAGCATTATATTTCTCAAAAAGAAATGGCAGAAATAAAACAACACTATTTTCAAATAATCTTATTAATATAAAATCTTCTTCAGACGCCATTATTGCTGAGCTATAAAATTCTACTCTACAAATATATACAGCCGCAAACAGTATTTTGTATTTTAACTGTTCAATCTTCATTATTGCTGAACACATTTAAAAACATTTGACAAACTAAAATAAATATATTATACATCTATTGTTACAATAAATTAAGGAAACTATTTATGTCTGATATTTTTGAAATCCAGCGTAAAGATATGGTAAAATATCAGATTCGCTCTCGCGGAGTTAAGGACAAACGTGTGCTTGAAGCTATGAATAAGATTCCACGTGAACTTTTTGTGCCTGATAATTCAAAAGATGAAGCGTATGCTGATAAACCTCTTCCTATTGGAAAAGGACAAACTATTTCCCAACCATATATTGTTGCTTTAATGACAGAACTTTTAAATCTCAAGGGTAAAGAGAGAGTTCTTGAAGTTGGCACAGGCTCAGGTTATCAAGCTGCAATTCTTGCCAAACTTGCAAAAGAAGTTTATACAATTGACAGAATACCAGAGCTTGTAGAAAATGCAAAAAGAAAAATTGAACAATTAAATATAACCAATGTAACTTTTAAAGTTGGTGATGGGACATTAGGTTTACCTGAATTTGCCCCTTATGATAGAATAATAGTCACAGCAGCTGCACCCAATATACCACCGGCACTCACCAACCAACTTGCTAATAATGGTATTATGGTCATACCAGTTGGGTCCCATTATCTTCAGACTCTTAAAATTGTAAAAAAACAAGAAGATAAAATCATTGAGCAAAATTCTATTAACTGCGTTTTTGTGCCATTAATTGGCAAACAAGGATGGAACAAATGAAATTAGCATCACGAGTACTTGTAACTGATAAAATTATGAACGAGAAAATTAAATATTTTATCTCTATAACTTTAATTATCCTAATTCTTGTTTTCTTATGGCTTAATTCTTCAATAAATAAAGGTAAACAAATAATTCTTGAAATAAAACAAGGCTGGTCATTTCATAAAGTTGCAGAGCTCCTTTCAGATAATGAGATAATTCGCTCAAAAAAATTTTTTATATTTTTAACAAAAATTTCAGGAAAATCTAAAAAACTTAAAGCTGGGACTTATAAAATTTCAGATAAACAAACTGTTATACAAATAATAAAAACTCTTACAAAAGGTAAAATTGCTAATAAAATATTTACAATTCCTGAAGGATATAATATGTTTCAAATTGCTGAAATATTAGAAGAAAAACGCATAGTTAGTAGGAATGAGTTCCTGAAGATATGTAAAAATAAAGCAATATTAAAAAAATTTAATATAAAAGCTGAGACAGCAGAAGGATTTTTATTTCCTGATACATATTATGTGCCTTATAATATTAGTGCTAAAACTTTAGTAGAAATTATTTTAAAAAATTTTTTCAAACGGGTAGACAAATTATATTTTGCTCGTATGAAAGAAATGAAATATACACTGGAAGAGATGGTAACACTTGCTTCACTTGTAGAATGGGAAGCCCAGATGGATTTTGAAAGACCAATAATTGCAGCTGTATTTTTAAATCGTCTTAAAAAAAACTTAAATCTTGCGTCCTGTGCAACTGTGCTTTATGCTTTGGGTAAACATAAACGAAGACTTTTATTTAAAGATTTAAAAAAAGATTCCCCTTATAATACCTACCTGTATAAAGGATTGCCACCTACTCCTATATGCAATCCCGGGCTAAATTCAATTCTTGCAGTTTTGTTCCCTGCAAAGGTTGACTATCTATATTTTGTTTCTAAAAGAAATGGCAGACACTACTTTTCAAAAACTTATAAAGAACATCTCAAGGCTTACAAATATTATATTTTAACAGATTAAATCAGTTCTGAAATTATTGAATTTGAAATCATTATACCTTTTAATGTGAGAAATAGATTCTTTCCTTTTATCTTAAGAAGCTCTGCTTCTATAAATTTTTTAATCTCCTGATTTCTTATTTTAAATAAATCTATCTTATATTTTTGTTTTAACAAATCTAAATTAAGACCTTTTCTAAGTCTTAATTGCAACATAATAAATTCTTGAATTTTCTCTTTTTTGGTTAATTTTGTTTTCTCCAATATAGGCACTTTTTTATTTTTTAAATTTTTAATATATCCATTCACATCGGGTACATTTTTCCAGCGAATATTTTGGATAGTTGAAACAGCAGAAGGTCCCAGTCCTAAATAATTTTCTTGATTCCAATATGCTAAATTATGTTTGCATTCGAAACTTTTTTTTGCGAAATTTGAAATCTCATATCTATGATAATTATTCTTTTCAAGGTATTCATTCGCAAGGAGATACATATCTGCAATTTCATCATCTGAAGGGAAAATTTCTTTTTTTCGCTCATAAAGAGAGAAAAATTTTGTCCCGTTTTCAATTGTAAGAGAATAAAGGGAAATATGAAATGGATTATAAGAAATCAACTTTTTTAGATCATTTTCAAAATCTTTTAATTTTTGATATGGAAGACCATAGATTAAATCTGCTGACCAATTCTTAAATTTTATTTTTTTTATTAAATTCAATTTCTCGTCTATTATTTTTTGTGAAGCAAGTCTGCCTGCAAATTTTAGCAATTTATCATTGAAAGTTTGAACCCCTATACTCAATCTATTTATTCCACAATTTACTATTGTTTCAAGAAAATCAGCATTTATAGATTCAGGATTTGCTTCTATTGTAAATTCCAAATCTGATTTTAAATAAAAATACTCTCTCACATTCAAGATAATTGATTTAATATTTTCAGGATTTAATATAGAAGGTGTGCCACCACCAATATATATTGTTTTTATTTTAAAATTATACTTTTCAGAGTAAATTTTTATCTCTTGTGCAAGCGCATCTATATATTCTGGAATTAATTTTGCTGCCTTAGAGATTGAAAAAAAGTCACAGTAGTGACATTTACTTTTACAAAAAGGGATATGTATGTATAGAGAAACTTCCATCAGAAAATTCCTTGACCATAACAATAATAATTGTATATTTAAAAATCAATGAGAAATCAATCATATTTTCCAATCCTATTTAAAAGAGTTTTCTGGGCTTTTCTGGATTATGTTCTAAAAATAATT
>CAZSCZ010000140.1:0-5563 GCA_964605455.1 uncultured Spirochaetia bacterium | reverse complement strand
AATTATTATAATATAAAAAGTTATGACATGTTGCAAATGTATAGAACTCAATCAATTGCTTTGTGTGAGTTTAAAAATCCGAAATCGCCTTTGATTTTCCTATCAGTTTCAAAAAATGAGGTAAGTTTACAATGAAAAAATTTCAACTTACAATTTTATTATTAAGTATCATTTTGGGTACAAGCTTTGTTTCTTATGGGCATATAGAGCAGTCAGGTACTCAAAAATCAGTTGTTCTACAATGGTACCCCCTGGGTTCAATTTTCAAATATTATTCATTTGATGCTGGGCTTGTAGTCTCCCCAAATTTAACTATCAACGGAGAATTTAAATATTTTGATATCTCGGGGCTTTTTAGTGTATCTGATAACTGGACAATATATTTAATGTCTTTTGGCCCCGGTTTCAGATACTATCCTTCTAATACAGCGCCAGATGGATTTTTTCTTGGAGTGTATTTTGACTATAGGAAAATTAGTGCCACCTGCAAACCTGATAACTCGTCTGAGAAAGCTTCTGCATTTTCTGGAGCATTGTGGTTTGGAAGAGAATGGATAATAATGCAGGCAATATCATTTGAAATTGCAACAGGCATTGCTTACTCTACTGAGTACACTGTAGAGGTTAAAGATACTTCTACTGGAACAACAGAATCATATAGCTATAAAGAAGGGGGAGTAGGCTGGGCAGAGCTCGTTATTGGGAAAGGGGGAGTAGGCTGGGCAGGGCTCGCTATTGGGCTTGGAATAGCATTTTAGAAAAAATTTAAATCTGTCTACCATCTTTTTCTGTATGTTTTTATTTGTCTATTTTCAAATTTCAAAAATAAGGATTCTTTTATAATCTATATTTGCGTATCCAAATAATTCTGAAAATAAAGATTTGTTTTATTAATAGTTGACATCCTAAAAAAATGGAATATATTTTACACTACTTAAAAGAGGTAGGGAGGTAATAGTATGAAGGAGAAAAATCTGAATAGCAAAGTGGTGAATAGGTTATTAAAACTACCTGGCAAAGTAAGAGGAGTTGTGTTTCAAACTGATGGGTATTATATACTAAAAAAAGCAGGTGAAGATGGACTTAAAAAAGTAGAAGAAAAGGCACAAAAACTTGGGGTTTCAATTCCATATAGAAAAAACAGTGCGTTGGATTGGTATCCTGCTGGATTAAGAGCAATTTCTTTACTTTTAATAAAAGAAACTTTTAAATTAAGTAACAAAGAAATAAGAAATATAGGATATACTGCTCCTAAAGTTTCGCTTATAGTTAAACTTTTAATGAAATTTTTTGTTTCACCTAAGAAATTTATAGAAAAAATTCCTCATTATTGGCGTCAACATTGGAGTGTTGGTGAACTTCAAGTAGTAGAATTTGATTCTGATAATAAAAAACTGGTGCTTCGGCTGAAAGGAATTAATCTTTCTCCTATTTTTTGTTTATATGAAGAAGGTTATTTCCAAAAGATGTGGGAATTTGTGATGGGAAAAGCAAAGTGTAAAGAAACTAAATGCACTTTTAAGGGGAACAGATATCATGAATATATTTTAAAAGGTGAATAAGCGAGCTCTTGTTTTTGATATGGAAGAAAATGAATCATATTTTAATGAACATGATTTAAAAGAACTGGAGAGATATATCCAAGATTTTTGGCGTTTTTTACCTATTCCTGTATGTTATGTAAATCCACTTCATATTATATTAAGTGTAGATAAAGAATTTGAATATTTTTCAGGATATAGTGTAGAAGAAATAGTAGGTGAAAGTGTAGATAAATTATTTGCTAATCTTGAGGAATGTAAATTAATAAAAGAGACAATTATAGCTAAAAGAATAATTTCTAACTATAAGATAACTTTTCTTACAAAGACGAAAAGAAAAGTTCCTGTTAAAATTTCAGCAATGGCAAGAGTTGATGAGGAAGATGATATTATTGGATATTTTATTTCTTTGATAGATATTTCAGAAAGTGAGAGATATGAGGAACAGTTAAAAAAGAGAGCTTTGCAACTCTCAAATTCATACAAGAAGTTAAATAAAGCACATCAAAAATTAAAAGAATTAGATAAATTAAAAGATGAATTTGTTTCAAGTGTTTCACATGAGTTAAAGTCTCCATTAGCAGCAATAGAAGGATATGTTGAATTACTATTAGAAAAAGTTGAGAAGAATAAAATAGATAATATTAACCAGTTTAAAAAAGCATTAAATATAATATTAGAAAATACAGAGAGATTAAGTAATTTTATTGAAAGGGTATTAGATTTGACAAAAATTAAGGCTGGTAAAATAACAATAGAACAAAAAGAAATAAATATTGCGGAAATATGTGATGAAGTAGTAGCATTATTTGATTCATTAGCAAGAAAGCGAGGACTACATTTTAAGAAAGTGATAACAGTTAAGGAACCCCCAATAGTGATAGGAGATAGAGAGAAATTATCTCAAGTAATGAGAAATTTAGTAAGTAATGCTATAAAATTTACCCCTTCTGGGAAAATAGAGATAAGGGTAGAAAAAGAGAAAGAGAATATAAAAGTAAGTGTAATAGATACAGGTATAGGTATACCAAAAGAAAAGATTTCCAATATATTTACAAGATTTGAGAGAGTAAAAGATGGATGGGAAAAATTAGGTAGAAAGGTAAAAGGCACAGGATTAGGGCTTACAATTACAAAGAGTCTAATAGAAGCTCATAAAGGGAAACTATATGTTGAAAGTGATATAGGAAAAGGGAGTAAGTTTTTTTTCACACTTCCTACTGTTTCACATTAAAAATGTTATAATCCAATATTTAGGAATAACAAATTTGCTATAGACTTTGGTTTTCTTATAGGTGAGGTCTATGTAATGGAGGAATGAGATGGCAATAAAGCATAAGATACTTGTAGCTGATGATGAAGAAGACTTGGCTGAATTAATATGTGATATATTAAAAGATGGTGGATTTATTCCTATAACAGCTTATGATGGGGAAGAAGCCTTGAAAAAAGTATACAGTGAGTGTCCTGATTTACTTCTGTTAGATGTAGAACTTCCAAAAATAGATGGATTTACAATATGTAAAAAGATAAGAGAAGATATATTGTTTAATAATTTACCAATTATAATGCTTACAGTAAGAAGCTCGGATAAGGATATTATAACAGGATGGGAAAAGGGAGCTGATGACTACATTGTAAAACCATTTAAACCAAAATTGCTTTTAGCTCGGATCACTGCGATATTGAATAGATCTCTGGCAAAAATAGATGCAAATCCTTTAACACGCTTACCTGGTAATGCGGTGATTATTCGTATATTGGATGAAAAATTAAAACAAAAAAAGAAGTTTGCTGTGCTTTATATTGACCTTAATAATTTTAAAGCCTTTAATGATTATTATGGGTATCTTCAGGGAGATAAAGTTATTCAAAATACAGCCCGAATTATTTTAGATGCTTTAAAAGAAAAAGGTACCCCTGCTGATTTTTTAGGACATATAGGGGGAGATGATTTTATAGCAATTACATCTTTTAAAAAGGTAAAAGATGTATGTGAAGCAATTATAAAAAATTTTGATAAAATGATTCCTGAATTATATGATGAACAGGATAGAAGGCGAGGGTATATTGAAATAGAAAATAGACAAGGTGAAAAAGAGAAATTTCCATTGATGGGGATTGTAATAGGAGTAGTTACTAATGTTAATAAAAATTTTTCACATATAGGTGAACTTTGCAAAGTAGGGACAGAACTTAAACGATATGCTAAACAGAAAGGAAAGAGTTGTTATATTATAGATAGAAGGAAAAAATAGTTAATAATTTCTAAATAGAGAATGGAGTGTTAGTGCTGGAAGATTAAATACCATTTTGTTAGTTCGCTTTAGAACTGGTGAAGCTGCAGGTGACTCTAAATTAGCCACAGCTATATCTGCTTGAGATAGATAATTTGAAACATATGTAAATAAATTTTTTTTCTACTTTGAATTATAGGTTTATGTGGTATAATATCACCAACAAATCTTACTGTGACATATTTTTCAGAGACAACAATTTTTTCTTTTTTAATTAAAATTATGAAAAGTATAGGTAGAGATATAAACAACAATAACAAAATTTCAAAGATAAATTTTTTATATCTTCGCATTAAATAAAAGAATTATAATACTTAAGGTATTTTATACAAATATACATTCCCATCATCACAAGCAGTTAAGACTTCGTATTTTCTATCTTTATCCATATCCTTGATAACAGGAGCAGTTGAACCTTTGATTTTAAATAATAATTTACCAGTTAAACTATAAAATCGTATATAATTATCAGTGCAAGGGATAATAATTTCTTTTAAATTATCATTATTTATATCCAAAAGAAAAATTTTTTCATTTTCAATAGGTCTGAAATTAAGATTTTGTTCAATAATAATTTTTCCCTCAATATTAACACCATAAAGTGTTCCGATAGAGGAAATTAAAACAACTTCTTTTTGTCCATCATTATTTATATCTCCTATTGCTGGGGAATTTACAAAGCGGTCGTTTAAATTTACAGGAAAATTTTTCACCAGCTCCCCATCCTGTGTCCATATATAAAGTTTTCCTTCACCTGTAACTAATATAATAGCCAACTTATTTCCTTTTAAGGAAGATACAACAGGTGATGATAGATTTAATTCACCTGTAACAAGCATTTTATCATCTATTATTTCGCCTCTGTTTTTTACAAAGAAAATATTGCCATTAAAAGATTTAGTAGAACATAATATTTCATAATTTTTATCATTATTTAAATCAACTAAAAGAATATCAGATGGCACACCTTTTTCTAATTGAACAGGAAAGCCAGATAAAATATTTCCATTAATATCAATAACATAGATTTTGCCATTGTTATTAGCTACAACGATTTCTGGTTTACTATCATTATTTATATCTCCTATAATAGGAGTTTTTTCTATACTACCTTCAATAGAGATAGGGAAATTTTCAATTAAGAACCCTTCTTTATCCCATAGATATATTTTACCAGAAGATGAAACAGCTCCAATACATATTTCTTTTCTTTTAGGGTTATAGAACAGAAAAGGCGATGATTTTAATTTGGGCTTTATTTTAACAGGCCAATTTATTATATTTTCACCAAAGAAATCAAATATGTATATTTTACCATCCTCTGTTCCAATAATAATTTCATCTAAATTTTTATTATCAATATTATATGCTAATGGAGATGACCAAACAATAGAATCAAATTTTAATGGCCAGCCATCAATTAATTTTATTCCTTCAGCTCTTGGTTCTGTAATAATTATTTTGGTTTTTATTCCTTTATCCATAAATTCCATAGAAAGCATTCCATAATTATATCTTTTTATAATCTTTGCAAAGAGATTCTTTGAATTAAATAATTTATTTGATTTATGTGAAAGGTCCCAGAAAGAGATTATATTTCCCTTCTTTATGTGTGAATATAGTTTTTTAATTTTATCTTTAAAAATTATCAATTCATCTTTCTTTGTTGCATCAATTAGCGCCTTTACTAATTCTTTATTTTTACTTAATATAATATATTCATTA
>CAZSCZ010000139.1:0-5607 GCA_964605455.1 uncultured Spirochaetia bacterium | reverse complement strand
ACTCCAATAAACAATCGTTTGACTTCATAATATATTATAGCACATTTTAAAAAAAATATCAAGTTTTTTTAACTGGGGACGGTGCACAACTTTATTAACTTTCTTCTGCTTTCAAAAATTTATTAACAAAGTGAAATAAATTAATAAATTTAGGAAAGGAATAAAGTAAAGGAGCAAAGTACGAATAATTTAGCAGAGTTACTTGAAGAGAGTTTTGAGGAAGCAGTAGAGGTAAGGGATAAGAAAGCATTACACAGATGTATGTTGATACTTGTTGACAAGCTGGCGAAAGAAGAAAATGTTAATAAACAATATGTGAAGCTTGATAACGATATAAAAGAATTGAAAAGTGATGTAAAAGTGCTTGCAGAAGTGATGAAGAAAGGATTTGAATCAGTAGGCAAGCGGTTTGAAGATATGCAGAAATATATGAATACACGGTTTGAAGATATGTAGAAGTATATGGATAAACGGTTTGAAATGCTATTTAAATTTATGGCTATAGGATTTACAGTAATTACAGTAATGATAATGATATTTAAATTTATAAGATAAGCATCTGACAACTGGTATAAAATCTATAGCTAACATCATATATAGTTAAATGCATAAATAATTGCACAATTCTTAACACATGTTGTCATTCCCGCGAAAAAAGTGGAAATCTATAATTGAAACAATATAAGTAATTATAGACTCCTGCGTCTGCAGAGCCTGCCCCTATGTATGCAGGGTAGTGACAATCTTATCTACATTGTTACGAATATTTATGCATTTCACTATAATTCTTATAGATGCTCGTGTTGATTCTACTGCTTGAGTTTCGGCGTGTAGGTAAGAGCTTAAAGCTATCTCTAATTTATTCTTTTATCATCTTCTAATGGGTATTCTTCTATTAATTTTATAAGTTCTTCTCTTTTATTCTTTTCTGGGTTCTCAAGAACTATTTCAAGCAGATAATTTAATATTTTTCCAACATTTGGTGATGGTGGAATATTTTTTATTTTCATAACATCATATCCATTAACCTTCAAATCCTTTAATGAAAAAGCATTTTCTTCTTCCAAAATTTTATCTATATGCGACTGCAGTTTCTTTAAATGATATGAATTACCATCTTTTTTTCCACTCCCAATTCTATCACATTCCCTCAAAATAAAAAGCTCGGGAATTAAATCAAGTCCTATTTTCCGTATAAATCTTCTTACAGCACTATCTGTCCATTCATCTGTATAGTAGAACATATGATATTTTATAAGTTTAGTAACTTTATCTATTATTGCGTTACTAAACTTTAGCCTTTTTAATATTTTTTTACCAACAATTGCACCAATTACCTCATGATTATAAAATGTTGCTTCATCACACTTTTTCCCTTCTGGAATTCTTTTTGTATACGGCTTACTTATATCGTGCAAAAGTGCTGCAAGTCTTACTGCAAGATTTTCTTTAGGCACTACATCACAAGTAAAAAGATTATGATAATAAACATCATATTTATGAAATTTATTCTGAGTTATTCCAAATCCAGTTAAAAGTTCAGGCATAATAACTCTCAACACTTCTGTTTTACGCAAAAGTTCTATGCCTTCGGAAGGTTTATCAGACTGTATTATTTTTACGAATTCATCTCTAATTCTTTCCATTGAAACTTTTCTAAGCATATCTATATTTTTAGAGATACTTTTATAAGTATTTTCATCTATTTTAAAACCTAACACAGAAGCAAACCTTATAGCTCGCATTAATCTAAGTCCATCTTCTCTGAATCTTTCATCAGGGTCCCCAATTGTGCGGATAATTTTATTTTTAAGGTCATCCAAGCCATTAAATAAATCAATTAAAATTTGGTGTTGTAAATCAAATGCGAAAGCATTTATTGTAAAATCACGGCGTTTTAAATCCTCTTCTATTGTGGTTGCGTATTCTACTTCATCTGGATGTCTACCATCAGAATATTTGCCATCAAGTCTAAATGTTGTTATTTCAAAGTTTACATTATTACGGATAACAGTAACAGTTCCGTGTTTTATTCCAGTAGGTATAACTCTTTTAAATATTTTTTTTACTTCACCAGGCTTTGCATTTGTAGCGAGGTCTATTTCACTTCTATTATATTCTCTTCCAAGTAGAATATCCCTTATAACACCACCGACAAGGTATATTTTGTAATTATTTTTTATAAACTTTTCTGCAATCCTGAAAACATCTTCTGGAATATTCTCTTTTACAATTTTCTGGGCATCAGTTAATTTCATTTTATTGAATAGAAGTTAAGTCGGCCGGTCTGTGGTAATTTACCTACAAGAGGTGTAGCATATTCTATAAATGCGTCAGTAATATCATTTTCACCTTTAATAAATTCATCAGGTAAATCTTTAGTTACTCTTGCCACTTTTTCAAGTTGTGTAAAACCCGTTTCAACTGCGTAATTTTTTCCATTTCCTGTTCGTTTTATAATAACACTTCCACGCATTTCACCTTTCATAGCATATTTTACAGCAGCAGCACCCACTTCTCTTGCTTCTCTTGCATCAACCTCTGAAACAACACCAAAGAAGCTTCTCTGTGCATAACCCAATGTATCAGCGCGCACGCGTAATTTTCCACCGAGACGCGCTTTTATTTCAGATGCTAAGAAATCTCCTAATGCACCCGAACCACTTAATTGAACATTTCCATACGCATCTTTTTCTGTTAGTTTTGATTTAAGCATAAGCTCACCATCTGTATTTCTCAAACCCTCTGAAACAGCAACAAGAGCCCTGCCATATTTTTTATAAACTTCATCAATATCATTTACAATCTTATCCATTGAAACAGGTCTTTCAGGCACATAAATTAAATGTGGGCCATCGCCTTCCTTTTCTCGTGCAAGTGCTGAGGCTGCAGTAAGCCAACCTGCGTTTCTTCCCATTACAATGTTTAATTTAATTCCCTTAAGAGAAAGGTTATCCAAATTGTCACCTTTAAAAAGTAAACTCACATACCGTGCAGCACTACCATAACCCGGACAATGATCTGTTTCACGTAAGTCATTATCTATAGTCTTAGGTATATGGAAAATTCTAAGTTCATAGTTTGCTTCTGTAGCAATTTCATTAAGGATATTAGCAGTTTCAGCAGTATCATTACCCCCAATATAGAAAAAATATCTTATGTTATATTTTTTACAAATATTAAATATTTTTTCACAATCTTCTTTAGAAGGTTTATATCTACAGGAACCCAAAGCTGCACCGGGTGATGAAGCAACTTTTTCAAGTGTTTCTTTACTTTCTTTTCTTAAATCTACAATTTTCTCTTCAAGTAAACCTTGCACACCATTCTGCATTCCATAGATTCCTTCTATTTCATCATATTTCAAAGCCTCAAAAACAGCTCCTATCAATGACTGATTAATTACCATTGTAGGACCACCAGATTGACCAATTATAAGGTTTCCTTTATCTCCCATCTAAACCTCCTTTATTTTAAAATTTAGTTTCAGCGAAATATATTAAATATAAAATTTTTGTCAAATAGTTGACTGAGTTCTATACATTTGCAACATATCAGAATTTTTATATTATAATAATTTTCATTATAAAAGTCAACCTTGTGATTGAGTTCTATACATTTGCAACATGTCATAACTTTTTATATTATAATAATTTTCATTATAAAAATCAATTGGTGTTTGATATTGAAGTGATTTATGTGGTCTATAGAAATTATAATACAGCATACACTCATATAAAATTTTATTTACATCTTTGGTATACTAAAACTTCAGGCTTCCTTTACACAAACTTTCCTTCACTCCCACAGAAAGCAGGACTTAAACCTGATGAGAATTCACTTTTATATCTGATTTTAGCAATATTCGGACTATTTATAGTAGATATGGCTATTATGCAAAGTGCAGCAAATAAAATTTGGGAAAAATAATATTAAAAAATTCCTGCTTTGGGCTGGGATATTAAGTAGTTTAAGTTATATTTTATTGCATTTAACAGGAACAGCATGCTATTTTAAAGCAATTTATGGAATACCTTGTCCTGGATGTGGAATAATAAGAGCAGGATATTATTTGATAAAATTAGAGTTTAGAAAATCTTTTTATTATCATCCTTTATTATTTTTAGCTATATTTGTCCTAATTGTTTTATTGGGTCGGCGAAATCGTTTTTTATCTAAAATTTATAATTCTCATTTATTTTGGAATTCTGTTTCAGTAATTTTTATTCTAACTTGGATTATTCGTCTTTTTATTTATTTCCCTCATCATGTTCCAATGGATTTCAATAAATCTTCTTTGTTATTTAAAATTTTTAAATTGCTTTCTAAAGAAATATTTAAATAAATTCATTTCCTAATAACTCTAATCTTTACTATATCTATTTCTCTGTTGTAGAACAATACAAAAGAAAAAGATTAAGTAAAACCTTTCCCTATCTATATGAATTTATGAATTTATCTCAGAAATTTGAATAACACCATTATCCCTGTGATTATTGTAAATCCTATACTCATAAACGCAAATATCATATTAAATCGCCTGTTCATATCATCACGCAGTTCTATTATCCGTTGATTCATATTTTCAAATCGCTGATTCATATCCTCACGCAATTCTGCTATCCGTTGATTCATATCTTCAAACCGCTGATTCATATCCTCAAATCTCTGATTCATATCTTCAAATCCCTTTTTCATCACTTCGGCTATTACTTTTATATCACTCCTTATATCTGCTTGTGTTTCTTCTATATCTTCTACTTTCTCTATCTTCTCTGCTACTATTAATGATACCCTCTTTATCGCATTCTCGTCCTGCTTTAATATCGCTTGCTTCATTTCACTCTCTAATAATGTTGCGAAATTGTTCATTGCTCACCTCCTTGTAAAAACTGTCTGTAACCTTCAAAATTAAAAAATTACTTTAAAAATCAAATGTCAAGAATTAATTTGAGTAAGTAACGCAGAAACAATGCCACATAGAAATTATTGAATAAGTAAAATCTTTCTTCTATATAGTTTTATCTCAGAAATTTGAATAACACCATTATCCCTGTGATTATTGTAAATCCTATACTCATAAACGCAAATATCATATTAAATCGCCTGTTCATATCATCACGCAGTTCTGCTATCCGTTGATTCATATCTTTAAATCGCTGATTCATATCTTCAAATCGCTGATTCATATCCTCAAATCTCTGATTCATATCTTCAAATCCCTTTTTCATCACTTCGGCTATTACTTTTATATCACTCCTTATATCTGCTTGTGTTTCTTCTATATCTTCTACTTTCTCTATCTTCTCTGCTACTATTAATGATACCCTCTTTATCGCATTCTCGTCCTGCTTTAATATCGCTTGCTTCATTTCACTTTCTAATAATGTTGCGAAATTGTTCATTGCTCACCTCCATCGGGTATACCTTATTTTCTTATCTCTTAAAATTTATAAAATTAGATTTTATTGTCAATAAAATCTAATAAGAGTGTTGAAAAAATATTTTATAATTGTTTTTATATCAAAAATTATATGAAATAAAATTTTATTTTATATATGCATTAACAATATGTAATATATTGATAAAAAATGTAGAAACACATCT
>CAZSCZ010000138.1:0-5706 GCA_964605455.1 uncultured Spirochaetia bacterium | reverse complement strand
CTCATTATGGCAATAATTACAATATCATCATTTCTTACTTTAATTGGTATATTGATTACTGATATACTTTATGCAATAGTTGATCCACGGATAAGCTATGAAAAATTTGAGTAGTAAAAAATCACATTTTAGTTATTTTAATCTTGTATGGTCGCAGTTTAAAAAGAATAAATTTGCATATTTTTCTTTTTACATAATTCTAATTCTGTTTATAATAGCGATATTTGCACCAATAATTGCAAATGATAAACCAATTTTAATGATTTATAATAAAAAGATTTATTTTCCCGCAATAAAAGAATATCCTGAATTTTTAGGTTATAATTTTAAAGAGATGTGTGCTGAAAATTCTGAAATATTTGCTATTTTTCCACCAATAAGATATTCTCCTACAGAATTTGACCTAACTGCACTTCTTGCACCACCAGATTCAAAGCATTTACTGGGAACAGATGATAGGGGAAGGGATGTGCTTTCCAGAATTATTTACGGAACAAGAATTTCACTTTCAGTAGGATTTGTTGCTGTTGGGATTGCTCTTATTATTGGAATTATACTTGGTGCATTAGCGGGGTATTATGCTGGCAAAATTGATATAATGTTATCGCGTTTAATTGAGATTGTAATGTGTTTTCCTACTCTAATTCTAATTTTAGCAATTCTTGCATTTTTAAAGCAATCTATTTTTAATATAATGGTAGTTATTGGATTATTTGGTTGGACAGGCATAGCCAGACTTGTGCGGGGAGAATTTTTAAAATTAAAAAATCAAGAATTTGTTATAGCTGCAAAAGCCTTGGGCCTATCTGACTTCAGAATTATTTTTTTTCATATTTTACCTAATGCACTTGCACCTGTTTTAGTATCTGCTACATTTGGGATAGCAGGTGCAATTTTACTTGAATCAGCATTAAGTTTTCTTGGATTTGGTGTGCCACCACCTACACCAAGTTGGGGCTCAATTCTTATGCAGGCACACGATTATGTTGACTTCGCATGGTGGCTTATCATTTTTCCCGGTCTTGCTATATTTATTACTGTAACAGCTTATAACCTTGTGGGTGAAGGATTAAGAGATGCTATTGACCCACGCTTAAGAGTATAACTTATGGAAAATTTATTGGAAATAAAAAATTTGAATGTTTCATTTTTTACTGATTATGGTGAAGTAAAAGCTGTAAGAGATGTAACAATTGAAATAAAGCCGTCTGAGGTTATTGGACTTGTAGGAGAATCAGGCTGTGGAAAAAGTGTAACTGCTCTCTCTATACTTAATCTTATACCTTCGCCTGGGAAAATTATTTCTGGTGAAATTGTTTTTAAAAATCAAAATTTGCTTGAACTTTCTCCAAAAACGATAAGAGAAATTCGTGGCAAAGAAATAAGTATGGTTTTTCAGGAACCAATGACATCTCTTAATCCTGTATTTAAAATCGGAGACCAGATAGCTGAAGTGTTTAAATTTCATACTGAAAAAAGTGAAAATGAGATAAAGGAAGAGGTAATAAAATTACTTGAATCTGTAAAAATTCCTGATGCTGAAAATATCTATAATTATTATCCGCACCAATTAAGTGGTGGAATGCAGCAAAGAGTAATGATTGCAATGGCAATAGCACTTAAGCCATTACTTTTAATTGCAGATGAACCTACAACTGCACTTGATGTTACTGTTGAAGCACAAATTTTAAAACTTTTAATGGAACTTAAATCTCAATATGGGCTTTCAATTCTTTTTATTACACATGATTTGGCAGTAATATCCGAAATTGCGGATAGAATATATGTTATGTATGCAGGAGAAATAATGGAATTTGCTCCAAAAAAAGAATTATTTGAAAATCCTTATCATCCATATACCAAGGCATTATTTGAAGCTATTCCAGGATACAAAGGAAATTATAAAAAATTACAACACATACCTGGAAATATACCTGATAATATAAATTTACCATCTGGTTGTGCATTTCATCCAAGGTGCAAATTTGTAAAAGAAGAATGCAAAAAAAAGAAAATTCAATTAAAAGAAAAAAGCAAGAACCATTTTTCACGATGTATTTTGTAAGGAAAAAAATATATGGAGACATTGATAGAAATAAAAAATTTAAAAACTTATTTTCCTGTAAAGAAAGGTTTATTTTTAAAAACAGTTGGATTTGTAAAGGCTGTTGATAATGTAAGTTTTAATATTTCAAAAGGTGAAAGTTTTGGACTTGTCGGAGAATCAGGAAGTGGCAAAACAACTCTTGGGAGGACGATATTAAATCTTATAAAACCAATATCTGGCGAAGTATTATATAAAGGTGAAAATATTTTTAAAATTGATAGAAGAAAAAATTTACTAATAAGAAAAAAAATGCAGATTGTTTTCCAGAATCCTTTCTCTTCTCTTAATCCCAGAAAAACTATTGGTGCAATGCTTATAGAACCAATTATATTTCATAAAATAATGAACAGAGATAAGGCAAAAGAGGAAGTTTTTAGACTTTTAGAGAAAGTAGGTCTTTCAAGAGATGCATTTTATCGGTATCCACATGAATTTAGTGGCGGACAGAGACAAAGGATAGGAATTGCACGTGCACTTACAGTTAAGCCCGAATTTATTGTATTAGATGAACCAGTATCAGCTCTGGATGTTTCTATTCAGGCTCAAATTTTAAATCTTTTAAAAGAATTGCAAAAAGAGTTTAATTTAACATATCTTTTTATTGCTCACAATTTGAATGTGATAAGATTTTTCAGTACCAGAGTGGCAGTAATGTATCTTGGTAAAATTATGGAGATAGGTGAAGCAGAAGAAGTTTTTAATAATCCACTGCATCCATATACTAAACTTTTACTTGAATCAATTCCAAGTGTAGAAGGGAGAGGTAGAAAGGAAATACCTCTTATGGATGAAATACCTTCAATAATAAATTTGCCAGCTGGATGCAGGTTTCATCCAAGGTGTAAGTTTAAAACTCAGGCTTGTCAAAAGGAAGAACCACAGTTAAAGGAAATAAAAAAAGGTCATTATGTAAGGTGTTTTTTGTAATAGTTTAGATTTTGCGGTTTTGAAAAAATTTGAAATATTACATTCTCTTTTTATTAAAATATTTATTGAAATTTTTGTAAAAATGTTTATATTTAACCTTTATGAGCAAAAAGAAATATAAAATTATAACTTACGGTAATAAGCTACTATCAAAACCATCAGAATGTGTAAAAGAGATAAATGGAAACATAAAAGATTTAATAGATAAAATGTTTAAAATAATGTATAAATATAAAGGTATTGGACTTGCTGCAGTTCAAATTGGTGTACCTAAAAGAGTAATAATCATTGATACAAGTAATCTTGATGCAGAAAATTTGAAATTAAAAAAAACACTAAAACTTGCACTCATAAATCCAGAAATTGTAAATACATCAATGAGAGAAGAAACCATAGAAGAAGGTTGTCTTTCAATCCCAGGTATAAGTGCACCTGTGTCAAGAAAATTTTCTGTAGAAATTAATGGATGGACTTTAGAGGAAAAAGAAGTTCATTTAAAACTTTATAATCTAAATGCAAGAGTAGCTCAGCATGAAATCGACCATATAAATGGAATTTTATTTATTGATAGAGTTGATAAAAGAATCCTAAAATCAATTGAAAGAGAGTTAAAAAAGAAATGAAAATATTATTTGCAGGCACACCTAATTTTTCATTACCTTCTCTTGAGTATGTAAAAAAAAATTACAACCTAATTGGTATAATTACTCAGCCTGACAAACCACAAGGAAGAGGATTAAAAATAAAATTTTCACCTGTAAAAGAATTCGGAATAAAAAATAATATTCCTGTATTTCAACCTTACAAATTAAATGATGGAGTATTTATAAATACAATAAAAAATCTCTCACCTGATTTCATTTTAGAGGTTGCGTATGGCAAGATATTTCCTGAAGAAGTTATAAATATACCCAAAGAATGCTCAATTAATATACATCCTTCGTTATTACCAGGATATCGGGGAGCATCACCAATAAGATGGGCTATTATTAATAACGAAAATATAACAGGAGTAAGTGCTAATATAATGACAAAAGAAATAGATACAGGAAAAATTATATATCAGGAAAAAATTGATATTTTACCAGAAGATACTTATGGCTCTTTATACGAAAAATTATCAATAAAATCAGCAGGAATAATTTCTAAAGTTTTCGCACATTATTTTGAAAAAAATTTTTTAGAGAATATTTCTGATGTGTATAAAGTAAAAAATTTTTATGCGCGAAAAATGGAACATAGTGACTTTAAAATAAACTGGAATAAGTCAGCATTAGAAATTTATAATTTAATCAGAGCATCATATCCAAAACCTGGAACATATACATTTTACAATAGTATGTTGATTAAAATTTACGAAGCAGAGATTGTTCCTGAGAATAGAAATAGTTTTGAACCAGGTGAAATTGTTATATCAAATATAAAAAAAGGAATTATTGTTAAAACAGGAAATGGAATGTTAAAAATATTAAAGTTGCAAAAAGAAAATAAAAAAGTATTATATTATAAAGATTTCTTGAATGGTATAAAAATTAAAGAAAAGGAGAAGTTTAGCTAATGGAATTCTATAACTTACGAAAAATATTTAAGTATATTCAACATTTAAAACAACAACGAGCAGAAGGAGTATCTGTTTTTACTTCACTTAAAAGAATGGCAATATTTTTTATTTTATATTTAATAATTACAGGTGTAGCGGCACTTATAATCATATTTTCATTAAATTCAAATATAAAAATTGTTACTGTCCCTAAAGTTGTCAACATAGATTTTGCACAGGCGTATGTAGAACTTCACAATTTAGGGTTAAATGTGAATGTTGAATTAAAACATTTTGACAATATTCCTAAAGGTAAAGTAGCATATCAATCAATTGAACCATTAAAGAAAGTGAAAGAGAAGCGAACAATTAAGCTTATAGTAAGTCTTGGATCTAAATTTAAGAAAGTAACAGAAGGACCTAAAGAAGAACTACGTTCTTATATAATCAATTTTAAATTGCCTGAGAATTATAAAACAGCTAAAGTAAAGATTATGATTGATGATGAAAAAAGTAAAAACAGAGTTATATTTAATGATGTAATTTCACAAACAAATCTGATAAAAATTCCTGTAAAGATATATGGACGAGCGACAAAGAAAATTTTTATAAATGACGAATTATTCCTTGAAAAGGAGATAGAACAATGAAAGTAAGGGTATCCCCTTCAATTTTTGCGGCTAATTTTTTAAATATTGAAAAAGAGATTGAAAAAGTTAAGGAAGCCAATATAGATGTGCTACATTTTGACATTATGGATGGACATTTTGTTCCTAATATAAGCTTCGGTATGGACTTTATTAAAACATTAAGAACTGCAATTAATATAGAATTTGATGTGCATTTGATGATAACAGAACCAGATAAATATATATCAACTTTTATAGAAGCAGGTGCTGATATTTTAACATTTCATAGAGAAGTTACTGATTTTCCAATAAGAATAATTAATATGATAAAATCATCAAATAAGAAAGCAGGAATTAGTTTAAATCCTGTAACAGAGATTAGCACTATAGAAAATATATTAAGTCAAATTGATGTTGTATTGCTTATGTCAGTTGAGCCAGGATTTTATGGTCAGAAATTTATTCCATTTGTATTAAACAAAATTGAAAAATTAAAAGAAATA
>CAZSCZ010000137.1:0-5718 GCA_964605455.1 uncultured Spirochaetia bacterium | reverse complement strand
AGAATATAAATTCTCCTGTAAAGCTTCACTTACTTTAGGATTGAATAAATTTCAGCTCAGTGCCTATGATTATGTAGGAAACAAGACCTCTGTCTACCCTGTTGTTGAATATACTGCTACATTTCCTGTAGTAAATATTGATAAAAGCATTAAAAAAGTTGATAAACCAGATTTTGTAATTAAAGGCAAATGGATTGATAATAATATTGATTATATTTTGATTGAGCCGCCATATAAAAAAGCTAAAATTGATTATAAACGACAAACCTTTTCTTTAAAAGTCAAATTAAAAGAAGGTGAAAATGTATTTAGTGCGACAATTGTAGATAAAGATAATAATAAATCTATTGATGTTGTTTCTATTTTATATTCCACTGTAAAATCGCGGCTACAACTCGTGAACTTGCAAAAATTTACTTCTAAAAAGAAATTACTTCTTACTGGTAAATATAATGAACCTAATTTAAAAGAAATTGTCCTAATGCCTGTTAAAAAAAAGGCAATGATTGATTATAAAAGCAAAACATTTTCTGTAAATATCTCAGATTTGAAATATGGAGAAAATAAATTTGCAATTAAAATGTATGATAAATCTGGCACCAAAACTGAAAGAAAGTTCTCTATCATATTTGATAATATACCACCAGTAATTGAAATTATGGATTTACCTAAAATTGTAAATATACAAGAAATTACTGTTAAAGGTAAATATAAAGAAGATTATATTGATAAAATTGTTTTACAACCTGGCAATATTTTAGCTCAAATAAACACAAGAAATAAAAGCTTTAGAACACGATACAAACTTAAAGAAGGTGAAAACAAATTAAAAATTATAGCTTATGATAAAGCAGGTAACAAATCAGAGATTATAAAAGCTATAACATTTGTGCCCAGGGCAACCACCAGTATAGTAATGGCACCTGAAGAAGTTGTTAGCTCTGAATATGTAAAAAAATTAAAAGCAGAAATAGCAAGACTTAAATCACTTTTACAACAAAAAAAAGGAAGACCGAGAAAAGGAATATCTGTATATATCCCTAAAGAAAGCGCTTTTTATTTTGTGCCTTACAATCCAAAAGAAGGTCTTTCAATGATAGAAATCGCAAAAAAATATTTAGGTAATCCACTTTATATAGATTTTATTACACGTGTAAATAGCCTACCATATATTAAAGCACGAAAAAAATTATTAGTCCCAACTAAATCTTTAATTAGAATTTATAAAAAAATTCATAATAAAAAATATGAAAACATTATTGATATAATTGGATTAAGTTATAATATATGTAAAGGAAATATTAAAAAATTTAAGAAAAAATTATTATATTTTTTACTTAAAAAAGGCTTCATTTCTTCAGCAAAAATACAATTATATAAGAAAAAAAATACAATTAATCTTGGAAATTATATTATTACTATAAATTCACCACGAATTTCTAAATATATCTCTTCTAAAAATATTATTGCTCTTTCATTTAAACCAACATTCTTAAAAGTAAAAGTAATTCCAAATAGGCTAATGAGTAATGCAAGAAAATAAGATTATTAAATTGATATTTAAATTTTCGTTAATATCATTGATTGCTTTATCTCTTCTATTTATACTAAATTATTTTGGTATATTTAATTATTATTATAAAACGAAATTTCGAAAAGTAAGTTCAAATATCAAAAAAATCTTTTCAAATTTTATGGATAAAAATATAAAAATTACAAAGTCTATTGGTCAAGACCCTATATTAAAAGGAACAATTTTACAGTATAATTTTGGAGAAAATATATTACTCGGATTGAAAGTAATGAATATGTATAAAGAAAGTTATGCTCAAATTAAAACCATTACAATTTTCAATTATGAGTATAATATAATTACTTCTGATATTGGAAATCTTACTACTTTTCATAAAGTACCTAAAAATTGGTTTCTGATGGCACAAAATAAAGATATTTATATTTCACCTATTTATTATAATAAGGAACTAAATTTATATATTATCTCTTTTATTTTTTCTATAAAAAATGTAGTAGATGAAGTAATGGGTTTTATTAAAGTTGATTTTTCAATTGAAGATTTATTAAAAGAACTTGATAAATTTTCTTATGTAAATGTTATAATAATAGATACTTCTAAAAGCGAAATAAATTTTATTTATCCATTAGATGCTAAAATCTCATTTCTCCCACGTTCATTTAATTTTGATATAACTCAGTCAGAGATAGTAGAAGTTTCTGTTCCTGGATTTAGATTTGCATATGGTGGAAAACTGCAAAATTCAAATATGGTATTCATAACAGTTCCATCCGTCAAATTTTTTGGATTTACTTTATATCTTAAAATTTTGTTGTTATTTCTAATTTTTATGTGTATATTAAGTTACATCTATATATGGCTTGATAAGAAGCAGAAATTAGAATTTGAAAGGAAACAAAAATTTAATGGAATAATCCAAAGTATTGTGAATACAACACAACAAGCAGAGAAACATAATATTACTTTAATGGAGAATATCCCTCAATCTATTGCAGAAGAAAATTTTTACAATACTAAAGACCTTAATTATGGTAATGAATCTATTAAAATAAAAGAAACAAATGTGGAGAACAAGAATGAAACTAAATCTAAAAAAGAAGATAAAAAAGTTTCTTCTTTATCAGACGATTTTAAAATCATTGAACCCTCTTAAGCAAGTTGCAATTTTATTAATAACTCTACTCGTCACTTGCTCTATTCTTTTTTCATTTGGAAAAAATAAAGTTCAATATAAAAAATTTGAATGGAATATTTTAAAAACACCACATTTTGATATTTACTACAATAAGGGGGAAAAGTTATTAGCTGAGCAAACTGCTCTTTTACTTGAAGAAGCCTGTGCACAACTTAGCGATAATTTGAGGTTTGAACTTACCCGTGTAATTCCTGTAATTATATATAATAGTCATAATGATTTTGAGCAATCTAATGTTATTTTAGAAATGATTGGGGAAGGAACAGGCGGATTTACAGAGGTATTTAAAACCCGAGTTGTCGTGCCATTTACAGGTTCCTATGCAAACTATAGACATGTTCTGCATCATGAATTAACTCATGCATTTCAATATAATATCTTGCTTGGTGGTTTCTGGGAATCACTTTTTACACGACAATTTATGCATATGCCCCCTTTATGGTTTATGGAAGGTATGGCTGAACAACAATCCCTGGGATGGGATAGAGAAACAGAAATTATATTGAAGGATGCTACTATAAATAATATGCTTATCCCAATTTCTCACTTTGAAAATGTATACTCTTTAAGTGGAATCGAAATTTTTATGCTTTATAAAGAAGGCCAGGGTTTTTTATATTATATTGCCAAAAAATATGGTAAATATAAAATTGGAGAAATATTAAAAACCTTTCAGAGAACACGAGACTTTATTTATAGTTTTAAAAGTGTTATAGGTAAAACTCATTACGAACTTAATAAAGAATGGTTCAAATATTTAAGAAAGAAATATTGGCCTCTTATTAGAGAAAAAAAAGAGCCAGAAGAGTTTGCCAAAAAACTTACTGACCATCTTAAAGATGGGTCGTTTTACAATTTAAAGCCTGTATGGTCACCTGATGGAAAAAAAATAGCAATTTTAACAGATAGACATATATTTCCTGATATTATACTAATTGATGCAGCAACAGGTGAAGAAATAGATACAATAGTTAAGGGAGGAAGAGAAAGTAGCTATGAAGAAATGCATACAAAAGATAATGCACTTTCTTGGTCACAGGATGGACGATATCTTGTTTTTGTTTCAAAAGCAGGACAATACGATAAAATAAATATATATGACTTTAAAAAAGAAAAAGTTATAAAAAGATTAAATCCTAAAATGGATGCTCTTGCTTCACCTGCAATCTCACCTGATAATAAATGGATTGCTTTCAGCGGAACTATTAATGGACAAAATGACCTTTATATTATTGATTTTAATGGCAAAAAAGTTATTAAACTCACTGACGATTTGTATTTTGATACTTATCCTGTATTTACACCTGATGGTAAATACATAATTTTTATATCTAATAGAGATAAAGGTTATCTTTCCTTTAATTCTGATATATTTGCTATAGAAATTAAATCCAAAAAAATTACAAAAATTGTAAGTTCAAAAGGTATAAATAATTCTCCAGCTATAAGTATGGATGGAAAAATGCTTACTTTTGTATCAGATAGAGATGGAACTCCAAATTTATATATAAAATATATTGATAATCTTAAAAATATAGAACACCTTCTTGAAAAAAAAGAATATAAAATCACAGATGTAATTATTGGAGCATTTGACCCTTATTTTTCACCCGATGGCAAAAAGATAGTTTTTTCAAGTTACTATAAGATGGGACAAGATATCTATATATTAGATGTGCCGAGTGAAATTACAGATAAAATGGAATCTGATAAAAAGATTTCAGAAATTAAAAAAATAGAACAACTACCAAAAACTGCTTTTGAAATAAAAGAAGCAAGTAAAGAAGAATATAAATTTTCTCTCACACCTGACTGGATAATAGGTGGATTTATGTATAGCTCGGCTTATGGATTTGGTGGATTTACCCAAATCGGCGCAAGTGATATTCTGGGAGACCATAGATTTATGCTTGCAACTGATTTCCTTTCCGGAAATAATGACTTTAATTTTCAGTTTGTTTATTACTATCTTGCCTGTAGAATAAATTATGGTATAGGCATTTTCCATTTCAAAGATTATTATTACTATTACGAATATAATGAAACAGGCTATACTTTTGAAAGCTTTTATTTGAGACGATATGGCGTAGATTTATTAATGAGCTATCCTTTTACAAAATTTTTTCGCACAGACCTTGAACTTCTTGAAATGCGCTATATTAGAAAGTCTGATGATGAAGAAATAGTAGAAAATGTTGATGCAAATATTAATGTAACAAGTCTTTCGTTTGTATATGATACAGTATTATGGGGTGAAACAGGACCTATATGGGGCTCCAGAGGAAAAGTTATATACCAGAAAGCTTGGCCTATCACAGGCAATGATTGGCTCTTCGACCTTGCTTTTCTTGACCTAAGAAAATACTTTTTAATAAACAAAAAATATACATTTGCATTTAGATTTCAGTTCGGCATTATATGGGGAAGAGATAAAGATGAAAATAAATTTTATATAGGTGGTTTTAATACTTTACGTGGTCATAAATATGACGCATATTCAGGTTCAAAAATGTTTCTGTTCAATATGGAATTTCGGTATCCATTTATAAGAATAATACAAATCGTTTGGCCATTTAAATTTAATATCTGTAATTTACGAGCTGTATTTTTTTGGGATTTTGGAAGTGCGTGGGAAAATACAAAAAAATGGAGAATAGGACACTATAACAGCGTATATAAATTTCAAGATTTAAAAAGTGGTCTTGGATGGGGATTAAGATTAAGAGTCCTTGTATTTAGATTAAGACTTGATTTTGCTACACCTTGGGACGGCTCCACAATTCTGCCATTAAGTAAATGGTGCGGCTTATTTTCTATTGGCTATGATTTTTAAGTATTAATATATAACATCTTCTCTTTTTCATAATTAAAAATTATATCTCATAAATAAAAAATAGAAAAACAGATTTTGCCTGGTCAAAATTTTAAATTTTCAATTGACTTTCTCTTTTTTATGGTATATAATATTTTATGGATGGTCGTGTATGTT
>CAZSCZ010000136.1:0-5724 GCA_964605455.1 uncultured Spirochaetia bacterium | reverse complement strand
AAAAAGGAGAGGGAGTTAAAGAATCCAGATAGAGAGCATAAGATAATATGGGATGGTACTGATAGTTCAGGTAAGCCTTTACCAAGTGGTGTATATATAGCGATAGCTGAAGATAGCAAAGGGAATATAAAACATATAAAATTTATAATTCAGCGATAATAAAGTAGGTAACCTATAAAATCAGCACATATTATCATAAGAATTTTTTAACACGAAAAAAATTTTAGAGGATATTCACAAAAGAAAGTAAATTTCCAATTATCCTCTATTTTCTATTTTCCAAACATAAGTTTATTAATTTCAGGTACAATTTTTTTAGCAAACTGTTCTGGTGTCATTTTCTTATCAAAAACCATATCCAATGCTTCTTTTAGATATTTATCCTGTGCCTCCTGCCATTTAGGATGAAATGGTTCATATATAGCGTATTTAACAGCCTCATTTAACATTTTTTTATTTAAAGGCTTTTCTGGACTTCCAGCCCAATATTTACTTTCAGCAATCCTCTTATTTGCAGGTTGTGCCAATCCAGTTTTAGCTAGCCATATCTGTCCATAATCACCTGCCAGACATTTTAGGACTTCCCATGCTTCTTCTGGGTATTTTGTAGACTTCAAGATACAATATCCACTGCCACCTGTGCCAAACGCTCGTTTTACAGGTCCTCTGGGAAACATCACTACATCCCAATCAAAATCTGTTATAGTTCGCAGTCTTGGAGTTTCCCATATACCACTATTAAACATTGCCAGTCTTCCAGCCATAAACATCTCAAGAGGTCCCTGGTCCATACTTTTTAATGTAAGAGGTGGTGGTGATACCTTATATTTATGACATAGATCAACATAAAATTGTAAGCCTTTCAAGGCTGAAGGTTCATCCAGACAGCATCTTGTAGGATTTTCTACATTATCAACAATTCTTCCACCAAAACTATAAACAAAATTCATCCATGCCCATGAGTAAAAACCATACTGAATAACTCTACCATTTGAATCTCGCTTGGTCAATTTTTTAGCAATTCTTACCAAATCATCAAATCTCCAATCATCAGTAGGATAATCAATTCCTGCCTCATCAAATAATTTTTTATTATAATAAACACAAGCAAACGGAGCTGTATCACGTGGTATGCAATATATTTTACCATTTCTGGTAAATCTTCTTACTACAGGCTGAAAGAAATCATCAATATTAAAATCCTTATCTTTTTTAATAAATGGGGTCAAATCCAAAAACACGCCTTTTTCAAACATTGGAACAAAAACATTCACTTCAGCAAACACAATATCAGGTGCATCACCACCTGCTATCTGAGTTAAAATTTTGGAGATATAAGCAGTGCCACCACTGGTATGTTGAAGTTTCACAGAAATATTGGGATGCTCTTTTTCCCAGTTTCTAACAGTATCTGTTATAATTTTAATCTCTTCTGGAGAGCCCCAATATGCTACTCTTACCTCCACTCCATTTTTTTTACGCTTTCCACAGTTTATAAGTACAAGCACCATTAGAAATATTAAACAAAAAATATAGATCCTTTTTTTCATTTTAAATACACCTCCACATTATAAACTTTATTTTTTTCACAACTTAAAATATTTGTTTCTACCTCTTTTCCATCAACAATAATTTTTGCTATTCTCTTTGCTTTTCCCTGATTTATAATCTTAATATTAAATATTGAATTACGAAAATACCGTTTAACATATACCTTTTTCCATTTAGAAGGTATTTTAGGTTCTATCTTCAATCCATCCCATTCAGGTTTTATACCAATAAATTCATTCAATAAAACTGTATAAAACCATGCTGCTGAGCCTGTATACCAAGTCCATCCTCCTTTTCCATAAAAAGGAGAATTTGGTCCATCTATATTACCAGGTGTAACATAGGGTTCGCACTGATATTTCTCAGGTTTCTTTCCTGAAAGTATAGGAGAAAGTTTTTTATATAATTTATACGCATACTCTTTTTCACCTGTTTCCAGGAATGCCCATAATGCCCAACAAGCAGCATGGAAATAGACTCCCCCATTCTCTCTCACTCCAGGTGCATATCGTGTTAAATATCCTATATTCTCATCAGGCACTGTATATGCAGGATAAAATAACACAGGTCCGTTGGATTTAACCAGATATTTTTTTACAGATTCCATTGCAATTTTCTGAAATTTTTTATCAACAGCATTGCTAAGCACAGCCCAGCTTTGTGGGTTGAGAAAAATTTTGCCCTCTTTACATTTTGTACTCCCTATTAATTCACCATTATCTTTTATTGCTCTTATAAACCATTTTCCATCCCACCCATATTTTATTAATGAATTTTTAAGTTTTTTCATTACTTTTTTAAATTTTTCTTTATTTTTCTTATCTTTTTTATAATCAAAAATCTTCTGCCATTTATCTAAAATATAATAAAAGAAAAAACCCAGCCATATACTTTCACCTTTATTAAGTGTTCCAACCGCATTTAATCCATCATTCCAATCACCACCACCAATTAATGGCAAATATCTTTTACTCATTCGTGATAGAACAACATTAAAAGTCTTTAAACAATGTTTATATAAACTCTCTTTTCCTTTATCCACATATTTTATTTTTTCATCCAAAAATTTAAAATCTTTTGTCTCAATTAAATACCGATACACAAGAAACGGTAACCATAGTAAATTATCACTAATATTATTTTTTAGTCCCTCTTCTGATATAGGATGCCACCAGTGATATACTCTTCCATCATTGAATTGATGTTTGGTATGAAGCCTTATTTGCTCTTTTGTTAAATTCGGATTGATGGTCAAAAAAATCTGGCTATCTTGCAACTGGTCCCTAAAACCATACGCACCACTCTGTTGATAGTAAGCTGCCCTTGCCCATAATCTACAACTTATTGCTTGATACTTAAGCCATTTATTCAATAGTAAATCTATACTTTTATCAGAAGTTTTAACTTCAATTTGGGCAAAAATATTCTCCCAAAATTTTTTAACTTTATCAAGTTCTTTATCTACATTCCTTATATCTGAAAAATATTTTTTTATTTTATAAATATTCTTCTTTTCACTATCAAGCCCTAAAACAAAAACAACCTCTTTCTCCTCTTCTGATGCCAAATCTAAATCAATATGCAAACTACCTATAGGATCATTCCATTTCCCTATGCATCTTTTTAACTTACCTTCTTTCAAAGCTTTTGGGTTATTTAGATCACCATACCTACCTATAAAATTCACCTTTTCAGTATCATAAGAGATAACTTCTGAATTGCTAAAATGATAAGCAATATAATCCCACTTTCTATTAAGGTGCTCTCCTTTCCTATTTTTAAGATTCCATAACCGCTTTGTGGCAAAAATAATATCTTTCTTAAATTCAGTTTCTATAAAAGTTTTAAAAAACTCTCTGTGATTATCTGGCGCATCACCAAGACACCATTCAAAATAAGTATAGAGCGATAATTTTCTCTTTCTCGTGGAATTATTTTTTATCCTCACTCTCCAAACTTCCAACGAGTAATCAATAGGAACAAATATTGTATATTTACTCTCAATATCATCAAATCTTGAGACAATATCGGAATAACCAAAACTATGCTTAACTCTATAATAATCGTATCTTCTCTTTGTGGGCTGATAAGAAGTTGACCAATACTTTCCACTTTTCTTTTCTTTTATATATATATATTTTCCCCAATCATCTTTAATTAGGTCCTGAAACCAGCGCGTAATCCGATTAAAATTTGAATGTATATACCAGGAAAATCCGCCGCCAGTCTGTGAAACAACTATTCCATATTTACCATTGCTTATAACATTTATCCAGGGTTTCGGCGTATTATGCCCTTTTATAATATAA
Organism: uncultured Spirochaetia bacterium; assembly: GCA_964605455.1. Classification (GTDB taxonomy): domain Bacteria; phylum Spirochaetota; class JAHITG01; order JAHITG01; family JAFGFC01; genus CAZSCZ01. Next base: position 1,864 of record CAZSCZ010000136.1, on the reverse strand, counting down.
CTTCCATCTGCTCCAAAATAGCCGTATTCTGTTTCAAAATATTTTTCTTTTTTCATAATAAATCCATTAAATAATAAAAGATTATACAACTAAAAACCTTACTAATTATATTTTTTATCTACGAAAATATTTTATTTAAAATCAAAAGTCAAGAAAAAAATTTGGTTGACTTTTGGTATAAAAAAGTTATATTTATATTGAAAATATTTTCTATAAATAAAAGGGAACGAATGGCTATTACAATTCATCAAATAGCAAAGCAAAGCGGTGTCTCAATCGGAACTGTATCTAAAGTCCTTAACAACAGAGAAGGCGTTAGTGATGCTGTTAGAATTAAAGTTTTAAAAACAGCAGAGAGACTTGGTTATTTCCCATATATTAAAGCAAGAGCATCTGGTCTATTTAGAGAAAAAGGAAAATATATTGCTGAAATATTTGGCCATGCTACTTATCATCTTATTAATGAAATAAATTATGGGATAAGTAAGATTATAACTCGTTCTAAATTTTATGAGATAAAATATATTTTTGATGAAACAGAAACTTCCGGGGAAAACCGTCTAAAACTATTTTTAGAACATCTTTTACGAGATAAAGGTATATCTGGTTTAATTGTTTCATTTCTTGCGCTTGATGATAAGCTCATTAACGATTTGCTTAAAAACAATATCTATCTGGTTTTAATAAATTCAAAAAATGATGAAACATCTTATGTTACTGTTGACAATTTTAAAGCATCTTATCTTGCGACCGAATACCTTATTAAAACAGGGTGTAAACATATAGGTTTAATTATACCAGAAACCAGAAATGTTCCTGTATGGCAGGATAGAAAAGAGGGCTTTAAAAAAGCTTTACTTGACTATAATTTAACTTATTCTACTGATCTGATAGAATATGAAAATACTTTTGATATACAACAAATTAAACTTGCTACAGAAGAGTTATTAAAAAGAAACAATAATATAGATGCTATTATCTATTCAAGTGATTGGCAAGCCTACGCTGGCATTCAACTATTAAAAGAAAAAGGAATCAAAATACCTGATGATATATCTGTTATTGGCTTTGATAATTTAGAATTTAGTAGCTTAATTGAACCATCACTTACATCTGTTAAGCAACCAATGGAAGAGATGGGTAAAATCGCTGCTAATATATTACTCAAAATGATTAAAGAAAAGAAACGGATTAAAGAAAAAAAGATTTTAAATACTGAGATAGTGGTCCGTAATTCAACAAGAAGAATATAATATCTCTATATAGTTTAGAGTAGAATAATAAAAGAGAGGGTTTCATCAGCATCTGATGTTTTTTTGCACTTTGCAATTGTCGTAAGGATATATTGCTTTTCGGGAAATCACTTTCAGTAATTTTGTGAATATAATAAAAAAGAAATACAAAGATTTATAAATTTTAATATTTTGCTGCTAAAGAAACATAATAACAAAGAAATGGAAAGATGGAATTATAATTTTATGTCTTTTATTTTAAAATTATATTTGGAAGTAATAAATTGAAAATTATTGAAATATCCTAAAAGAAGTTGAAATTTTAAAAATGTGGTATAATATAAAATATATATAAAATGAAAAAATTAAGAATTAAGACTTGAAATGTAAATGTTCTAATTGTTTGTATGTATTAGATTATAATCGCTGAACAATCTTAAGGAAGAGAGGATGTGAATAAAGAAGTGAAAAAAAGTATAATTTTTATAATATTTTGGCTTTTTGGTATTGTTCTGATATTTGACAGATTATTAGCAAATTTTTCAAGTGTAATAACCTTTGGCACAGGGGTTGAATGTGGTTCCATAGCGCTTGGGGATATTAATAATGATGGTGCTTTAGATTTGATTGTC
>CAZSCZ010000135.1:0-5864 GCA_964605455.1 uncultured Spirochaetia bacterium | reverse complement strand
TGCAATAAAGAAACATTTAACTGATAATTCAATTCTCATAATGTCCGCTGCAATATCAGACTTTAAAGTAAAAAAATTTTCTAAAACAAAAATTAAGAAAAATAAAACAATAAGCTTGTCTCTTGTTCCAACATTGGATATTTTGAAGACATTATCAAAATACAAAAAACCCAATAATTTTTTTGTTGGATTTGCTGTTGAAAGTAAAAATTTAATTAAAAATGCTAAAAAGAAATTAGTTGAAAAAAAACTTGATATGATTGTAGCAAATCCTATTACATTAGAAAATTATCCTTTTGGTTCTGATTATAATCAAGTTTATTTTATAACAATGGAAAAAGTAGAGAAATTACCAAGAATGAGAAAAGGCAAAATTGCTAAATTATTAGTAAAGGAAATTATAAATGAAATTATGTAAGCTTGAGAGAAGACATATACTCCATTGGGCTGGATATACTTTAGAAGACTCGCTCCATTGGGGAAATGGTAAAGCACTTCTACCTTCAGAATCTGAATTAATAAAAAAATTACAAAGTTCTGACAAAGAAATTACTTTAAAATTACCAGAAGTTAATCTTATATATTTTTGGGCAACCTCATATTTGAAAGGGGGAATTATGCTTATAGGTGAAGATATTATTATTTTAAAAAAGATGCTTGAATATTACAGAAGTTTACCCTCTCTTTCAAATGATATTATAGAAAAGATTGAACATATTGAATGGTTGCTTAAAGAGACTAATAATAAGGAGAACCACTCTTGAAAGTAAAAATAACAAAATTATTAATTTTTCTTATAGTAATATTTTTTACTTCTTTTTATTTGAATTCGCAGACTGTAAAAACTTATTCTAAAATTTATGTAATAAATGTAGATGGTATAATAAATTCCATAATGGCATCATATATTGTTAATCACATAGAAAAGATTGAAAGGGAAGGTGATGGCATAATTATCCTACGAATAGATACACCTGGTGGCTTACTTGAATCAATGCGAGAAATTGTATTAAAGATAATGAATACCAAAGTGCCAGTAATTGGATATGTAAGTCCTGAAGGAGCCAGAGCAGCATCTGCTGGAGCTTTTATTATTCTTGCTTGTGATGTTGTAGCAATGTCACCTACATCAAATATAGGAGCTGCCCATCCTGTTAATTTAGGACAGAAAATTGACCGGGTTATGGAAGAGAAAATTGTGAATGATACAGTTGCTTTTATTACAGGTATTGCAAAAAAGCGAAATAAAAATCAAAAAATTGCCAAATTAATGGTTACAAAAAGTATCTCAATTACAGCACAACAGGCTGTGAAAAAAAATATCGCTAATTTTATTGCTAATAATATAGAAGAACTTAAGTCTAAACTTGAAAATTACAGAATTAAAAAAAATGGAAAGAGTTTTTTAATTCATATAAAAAATGCAATAGTTCAATATATAAAAATGAATATTATGGAAAAATTTTTATTTAAAATTTCACATCCCAATATTGCATATATATTACTTTTGTTAGGAATTTATGGAATTATGGCAGAATTTTCGTCTCCTGGTATTGGATTCCCTGGTGTTGTTGGTAGTATATCATTAATATTGGCTTTCTTTGCTTTAAATACACTTCCAATTAATCTTGCAGGCTTAATTTTAATAGCATTAAGCATTATACTTTTTGTGTTGGAACTTAAAATTCAATCAGGTGGAATTTTAGGCGTTGGCGCTGCTGTCTCTTTTATACTCGGTTCTGTTATGCTTATGCGAACATCTTCAAAATTTTTACAGATCTCACCATATATTATTGTTTCTGCCGCCATCTTTACAACAGGGCTTTTTATAATTTTACTTATGTTTGGTATGAAAGCTCAATTTTACAAAGCAAAAACAGGAAAAGAAGCTATAATAGGTGAAATTGGATATGCAAAAACTGATGTAAAACCAGAAGGTGAAGTTCTGGTTGCAGGTGAAAGATGGCAAGCTGTTTCATTTAAAAATCAACAAATTAACAAAGGAGCAAAAATTCAAGTTGTTGATATAAAAAACTTGCGTCTTATTGTTAAAAAAATCTAATAAATTTTATTAAAAGAGGAAACATTACAATGAATACAATAAATAAAATAATGGTAGTAATTGATGGAACACCTCAATCAATGACTGCTTCCTTTTATAGTATATACCTTTCAAAACTTTTAGATGCTCAATTATATGCTATTTATGTAATAAATGAAAAAGCATTAAATGAACTTTTAAAGGCTCATATCTTTATAGAAGAAGAGAAAATTGATTACGAAAAGGAAATGTTAGAAGATGCAGAAAAATATTTAAATCAAGTTCAATCTAATGCTGAAGCAAAAGGTATTTATGTAAAAAAAATTATAAAAAAAGGTATTGTTCATGAAGAAGTAATTAAAACTATAGTAGAGGAAAATATTGATATTGTAGTAATTGGTGAATTACGAAAAATGATAAGTGTAAGAGAAGCTGCATACGATGAAATGGAAAGAATAATGCGTGAATCTAAGTGTGTTGTTCTTATTGTAAAGAACAAAGAGAAAGTTGAAATGTTATATAAAAATATGTAATTTGAGGATCCAGGAGGTGTAACAATGAGTTTGCTGGATATAGTGAACGAAAAAGCTATTACAACAAATCTGCAGGCATTGGAAAAAGAGTCTGTAATTGAAGAGCTTATAGACTTACTTGTAAATGCTGGGAAAGTAAAAGACAGAACCCAGGCTATTCAAGATGTGATAGAGCGTGAAAAAAAAGGCTCAACAGGACTTGAAAAAGGTATAGCAGTTCCTCATGCGAAAACATCAGCAGTAGACACACTTTCAATGGCAATAGGTATTTCAAAAGATGGTGTAGATTTTAATGCTGTTGATGGCGAATATTCATATATATTTTTTATGTTACTTGCCCCACCAGGGTCATCAGGACCTCATGTGGCTGCACTTGCAGAAATTGCCAGACTTGTTCAACCTCCTCTTATCCGTGAAAAATTAAAAAATGCTTCTTCAACTCAAGAAGTTATAAACATAATTGCTCAATATGAAAATGGAGGATAAAATAATTTAATGATCGCTACTTCACTAAAAAACTTTGATGAATTATACTCAAATCTCTCCTCGGAAAATAATGTAATAATAGTGGGATGCGGATTGTGCGCAACAACTTTTCAAACAGGTGGTGAAAAACAAGTTGCGGAACTTAAATTTAAACTTGAAAATAAAGGAATAAGTGTATTAATGACTTCAGTAATAGATGCTCCTTGTGACCAGCGTCAAGTCAGATTATTCATTAATAAAAATAAAGAAATTATAAATAAATCTGATTCAATAATCGTAATGGCTTGTGGTGCAGGTGTCCAATCTTTTAGAGAGATTCTCCCTAATATTAAGATTCATCCTGCATTAGATACAATTTTCCTTGCAACAGAAAAACGAATTGGCTATTTTTATCAATTTTGTTCAATGTGCGGTGAATGTAAACTCCATATTACAAATGGAATCTGCGCAATTACACGATGCCCTAAAGGTTATATAAATGGACCTTGTGGTGGAGCAAAGCAAGGAAAATGTGAAGCTTTCCCTGAAAATGACTGTGTATGGAATTTAATTTATAAACTGAATAAAAAAGAATTTAAAAAACAGCATATAATTTATATACCACCCAAAAATTATCAAAAACAGTTTCATCCCCAAAAAATAGAAAAGAAATTATGAGTTTTAGTAAAGCATTGAAAAATAAAGATTTTATTATAACTGCTGAGCTTTTTCCACCTAAAGGGACAGACCTAAAAAATTTTATTTCAAAAGCAAAATTATTAAAAGATTATGTTGATGGAATAAATGTAACTGATAATCAGAGAGCAGTAATGCGGATAAGCTCACTGGCAGCATCAAAGGTGCTTGTTGAATTGGGAGCTGACCCAATATATCAGATAACCTGCAGAGATAGAAATAGACTTGCTTTACAGTCCGATTTAATTGGCGCTTGGGCTTTAGGTATAAAAAATGTTTTAGCACTTTCTGGTGACCATCCAAATAACGGTGATCACCCTGAGGCAAAACCAGTTTACGATTTAGATACTGTGCAACTTATAAAAACTATTTCTACTCTTAATCAGGGATTTGACTTGTCTGAAAATAAACTTAATGGAAAACCTAATTTTATAATCGGAGCTGTTTGTAATCCTGTGTATGATAATATGGAATTGCAATATCTTATGGTTCAGAAAAAAATAAATGCTGGTGCACAGTTCTTTCAAACTCAAGCTGTTTATGATTCATCGTTGTTCAAAAAATTTTTAAAAAATGTCAATAACAATAATAAAACAAGATTTCTGGCTGGTATTCTTCCATTAAAATCATCGCAGATGGCAAAAATGCTTAATGAAAAAGTGCCTGGTATTGTAATCCCTGAAGAAATTATAAAAGATTTGGAAAAATCAGATGACCCATTAAAACTTGGATTAAAAATTGCAGCTTCATTAATAAAAGAATTAAAGCAATTTGCTGATGGTGTTCATATAATGGCAATAAACTTTGAGGAAAAAATTCCCGAAATATTAAAATTAACAAATTATAAATAAAATATAAAAATGATTGATGATTTTTCCCTTTTGCTTTATTATTCTCTCCTCAGTTATATATTTATATATGTTTTTTGAAAGATGCCTGATAAAATCTTTAATATCTTTTTGGGATGTAATATTTTTTCTTTTTCTATACTTTTTAAATTTAACAAATCTTTATCTTTGGTAATTATATAATCAACTTTTCCCTCTATTGCACATTGAATAAATTTGCTGTAAGTAGCATTTCTTACTGGATAATTTAATATTTTACTCTCCATTAACACAATAGAGTTTTCAGCTATTATGCCACATAATGAATATATATCTTTTTCTCTTATATCTATACGAAAATCTCTTAATATTTCCGCTATCTAATTTATTATAGACAAAAATGTGTAGTTGATTATTTCCCTTCTTCCCATATTTCTAACACTTTATATGAATAAGCTCTCCAGAAAATACCTGATATAAATATATTTGTATCTATAACCACTTTAATTTTTCCCATCTTTTTTGTTTCTTCCGAATTTCATTAATTATATTATTCGCAATTTTTTTGTTAATCCCTTTGATTTGGCTAACTTTCTTGCTCGTGAAATTATAGTTAAATGCATAAATATTCGTAACAATGTAGATAAGATTGTCACTTCTGCGGACGCAGGGGCAGGCTCTGCGGACGCAGGAGTTTATAATTACTTATATTGTTTCAATTATAGATCCCAGCTGGAGTTTACACCTGCAGAAGCAGGGGCGGGAATGACAACAGGTGTTAAGAATTGTGCAATTATTTATGCATTTAACTATAATTTATCAAAATTCTAAAATGAAGGCTCTTCAATTGATTTTAATATAATAGTGTCGTTTTTATGAATAACTACAAACTTTAAGCAATTTAGGTAAAGCATAGCGAAGCCTTTTATTTGCTGTTAGGCGACGTTGCTCTTGGTTTTTTTAAGGATTAATGCACAAATATCAGCGCATTGTTGACACTTTTAGCTCTAAGAAATGTTCTTTGATAAATTAAAATAAAAAATACTAATAATGACAATTATACAAACATACATACTACATGGATATAATCCCTATGATATTTCTATGTTATTATTGGCGAGGAATAAACTGATAAATATTTTTGATAAAAAAGGACACCATGAAAATGCTTTTTGCCTATTATTAGCTATTTTTTAAAAAACCTGAAATATTACGTATAGCCACCCTCGTTACTTTTTTCTAATACTATTTTTCTCCTTAAATAATTTTAATAAAATGTCCAATAACGTGATGGGGGGCGGC
>CAZSCZ010000134.1:239-5896 GCA_964605455.1 uncultured Spirochaetia bacterium | reverse complement strand
CAAGAATTCTTGCCTGTTTTATTGCTCGTGCAAGCATTCTTTGATGTTTTGCACAATTACCATTAATTCTTCTTGGTAAAATTTTTCCGCGTTCTGATATAAATTTTTTAAGAATTTCAACATCTTTATAAGTTACTTCTTTTAATTCTCCTTTACAAAATTTACATACTTTTTTTCTAAACCTTATTCTTGGTAATGGTGCAGCAACAGATTTATCATCTTGCGTCTGATTCTGTTCAATTATATCTTCTGCCATTATGTTTCCTCCTCCATCTATTAAATTTAGCCACAGAAATCCAGAGAACACAGAAAATTTAATCTCTGCGCTCTCTGTATCTCTGTGGCTTTTTTATAAATAATTCCTTATTAATTATTCATTTAATTACTTATAGACTGTTATTGCTACATCAGGACATATAGTGGCACATAGTGCACACCCTGTACACTTTTCAATATTTATAGGCTCCGCAAAATGAAGTCCTTTTGAATTAAATTTATCCGATATTTTAATAACATTCCTGGGACATATATTGACACACAATTCGCACCCTTTGCATTTTTCAATATCAATTTTAATCTCTGCCATTTGAATTGCTTTTCTCCCAATTTTGGATATCCACTAAAAGTATTAAGACTGACTGGCAAAAGAATTTAGATTCTTGATATATGACGGCTCCCACACATTGGACAAACAACACTTGAATCATCAATCATTATACGACTACCTGTTCGGTCCTCATCAGAAAGATACGCCTTTTTAGTCTCTGTCCATCTATAGTCACAATCTTCACAACGATACTCTACTCCAAATTCATCCATCTCATTTTCAAGTAAATATTCGTTCTCATCCTCAGGCATCTCATCACTTTCAAAATCTAAAAACTTCATTTCTTGGCTCCTATATTTATTTTATTTATTCTACAAAATTAAATGAAATATGTCAAGCAATTTTTATTTTAGGTAATGGTAAAAATAGACCACATAACTCTTAAATCTTCTTCTCATATATCCTATATCTTTTATAGCTCTTCCCACCCATAAGTTCAATTCCCCGTTTTATAAGCTCATTATCCTCTAAAACCCAGGAAAGTTCTCCCCATTTCCAGCCAAGTTTTTTCCCTTCTTTTAATGAAAAATAATAAAATAGTGCTTCAATGCCTCTTTTTTGAAACTTTTTTCTTACCCCAAGAGTAATCAATCTACCATGGTCAATTTTTTTAAAGTAATATAAAAGTTTAAATATTCCAAAAGGGAATAACTTTCCATTTATATGTTTTAATGCCTGATTAGCATCTGGAATTATTAATGAGAAACCTGCTGGCTCTCCTTGAACTTCTACAATTAATGCAAGTTCAGGTATTACTATTGCTTTTAAATCTTTTGCTAAATGCTCAAATTCTTTCTCAGTCATCGGAATAAAACCCCAATTTCTTTCCCAAGCATCATTATATATTATTCTTATTTTATTAACTTCTTCATCAAATTTTTTCATATTTATTTTTCTTATAACAATATCAGAACGATTTTTTAGATATTCTACCATTTTTACAACTCTCTCTGGAAGTTGGACTACATCTACAACAAGTTTATATGCCAGCAAATCTTTTGCTTTTATCATTCCATATTTTTCTAATATTTCTTTATAATATGCAGGATTATATGGCATCATTACAACAGGTGGTTCGTCAAAATTTTCAATCAATAAGCCCCAAATATCATTTGAAGAAAAAGAAGCTGGACCTCTCATTACTGTCATACCCTTCTGCCTGCCAAATTCTGCAACAGCATTGAGAAGTGCTTGTGCAACTTCAAAATCATTAAATACTTCAAAAAAGCCAAAGAAAACCACTTTCTCATTATGAAATTCATTATGACGATGATGTATAGTAGCAACCACTCTTCCAGCAATTTTTCCATCTTTATATGCAAGATAAGGTTGAATTTCAGCATGCTCAAATAAAGGGTTCTTTTTAAGATTAAACTTGGAAAGCATATCAATAATAAGTGGTGGAACCCAATTTTTATCATTTTTATAAACTTCCCATTCAAATTTAATAAATTTCTTTAAATCTTTCTTTGATTTTAAATTTATAGGTCTCACTTCAATCATTTCCTTCTCCTTTTTTTATTTTTTCTTTTTAACCTTCTTATTTTATATTCAATTCTATTTATTTCTCTTTTTAACTTAAGTGCTTCCCTTGCATATTTTGATTTACGATTTAATTTGAGTATCTTCTCTATCTCCTCTTTTGCATCATCCAATCGTTCCTCTGCAAAATAGATCTTTGCTTTTTCTAATCTCTCTTTTTGCTCTTCTAATATATCTTCTTCCTCCATTACCTTTTCCTCTTCCTCGTCAGTATAAGTCTCTTCTTTAATCATTATTACTCTTTTACCAGGAATATAAGGAGAATGAATAAAACTATGAAATTTATAATTAAAACTCACAATTAACTTTGTAATTTTTCCCTTTTCTTTATCATAATTAAATGTAATAAAAACTCTTTCACGATAACAGGCACGAGTTCTTTTTTCTCTTTTATAATTTTTGTACTCTTCCAGTGAAAAACAAAATCCTAATCCAAAAGGTATTATTCTTTTCTGAATCCCTGTAAGAAGATAAAAATTATTTAATAAATTTATCTCTGTGGCTCCACTATAGTCAGATATCTCTTTAAAATCCTGGTCCAAGTTTGCTCCCAATGTTAATTTAAATCCCTTTAGTATAATAAAGTTTATTCCAAGATTATAATTTAAAGGAGCATAAACTTTATCAGCAATATTCATTGCAGTAAACCCTATTTTGCACCAATTGATTAACTTTATAATTGTCCCAATGTTAAAATCATAATAATTTTTTTCTACTTCATAATTTTTATTATATTTTAGTAAAACACCGTATTTTAAAAAATTTATAAGCGTGCCACCAAGACCAACTGAAAACTCCTCATTTTCCGCTATCTTTGTCATACCTAACGAAAAATTTACAGAAGTCCAATAAAATCTACTTAAAAGTGGAAAATGTGTTAAATAATATCCTAAAGCGACTTGATTATACTTAAAATTTTTATCAGATGTAATTATAAATTCACCATAAGTTTTTGGTAAATAAAATAATCCAGCAGGATTATATGAAATAGTTGAAAGATCATCACCTAACGCAACAAATCCATATTTATGAATTTCCGAGCGCGCAGAATATGAGAAACTATAATTAGCAAAACTAACAATTATAAAAATTATTATTAATATTTTTTTACCCATAGCTTACTCTATTCCTCCCTGTCTCCTTAGAATTATATAATGCCTTATCAGCTCTCTCAATCAATTTATTCGGCTCAATAGTAGAATCTTCACTTGTTGCTACTCCAATAGAAATTGTAACTTTCAAATTTTTCCCTTTTGTAGATTTTATTTTCATATTCTCTACTTCTCTTCTTATTCTTTCTGCTACTTTTAACGCGTCATTTTTATTTGTATCAGGTAAAAGAACAACAAATTCTTCACCACCATATCTACCCGCTACATCGTTCCTTACACGATTTCTACGAGTATATCTTAATAACACTTCTGCAACTTTCGCAAGAACAATATCACCTGTCTGGTGCCCATAAGTGTCATTGAATTTTTTAAAATGATCTATATCTGTTATTAATAAAGATGTGGGACGCTTATCTTTTTTAGCATTCTCTAACTCTCGTTTTAAAGTTTCCATAAAATATCTTCTTACCATTAATTTGGTGAGTGCATCTTGGGTTGCTTCTTTATACAATTTCTGATATTTTGATAACTCTTCAGTAAGCTGATTTGCAAGATTATTAAATGTTTTAGCAAATTTTCCAAATTCATCTTTTCGCTTTAATCTTATTCTATATTTTAAATCTTTTAAAATCTCATCTGCACCTTTATCAAGAATATGTATAGGAAATATAATATATAAAGATAATAATAATGCTGCTAATATACTTAATATTAAAATCACTAACGAAGATTTTATTCCCTGCCGTATAATAGGATTTATCTTCTTCATTATCTCATCTACAGATATACCAACTTCATAAACCCCATAAATTTGAAAATTTCTTTCTACAAGCTTGTAAAATTTAAGTAATTTAAATGTTTCTACTGGAGATAGATTCTTATCTTTCTTTTTCTGCCGAGAAAAATCATATGTAACTTCATAAAGAGCATCAATTTCATTAAATAACTTATTTATAAAAACAATTCGTGAATGAATAGCTTTTAGTATTTTTGTTACTGATTTCAAAATTTGTATTTCACTTGAATATTCCAACTTCTTTTTTAGCTTCATTTTCGTATCTAAAAATACTACTTCACGCAATTTTTTTAAATCAATATTAACAATAGCTTTTGAGGAATTATAAATAGTTTTTATCTTAGGTTTGTCCTTTATCTTTTTTAAAATTTTGTTTATTCTTTTCTCATAAAAATTAGTAGTAGCTAATACTGAATTTACAATTCTTAATGCCTTTTTGTTAATCTTAGGATGCCTAAATTTCTTAAATCTTCTTTTGCTCTTCTTGTTCTCCTTCTTTTCAATTTCTGCAACTATTGAATTTATGTTACTTATAGCAGTTCTATATCTTTCTTCTTCTGCTTGAAAAAATTGTTTTAAATCAAGAGAGCAATATAACAAACCTTTAGTAGCCTGAATATTATTTGTTTTAGAAGTAGCAAAATCAATTATATTATCAGTAGAAATAAATCTTTTCCATTTTAACTTATTTAAAACTTCGTTAAAATAAGTTATTTCTTCTTCTCCATTTTTTAATTTATATACAATTTTATTTTTTCTAATTATCCAAAAGTATCTTAATCTATTCTTTCTCTTACCTTTAAATATTACAAGATAAAAAACTTCTGTATTTTCATCCAAGATTCTGAAGGTAGGTATATCCAGCATATCATAGCTTAGGTCACCTCTCATTACACGGAACACATCTGGAGTAAGGTAATTTAATTGATAGTCAATTCGTTGAATTATTTCATCTTTTAATGAAGGTTTGTATTGAACATAAGATAGGTAAAATAATGTAATACCAAGACTTAATATAATAAGTATTGAAATAAATAGTATAATTTTAAGTTTTATGCTCATAGAAATCTAAACAATAATTTTTTCATTATTATACTTCATTTTTAATTATTCCAAACTTTTTTCCAATCTTTTCAAATGTATCAAGAGCAAAGTCTAATTGTTCATCAGTATGGGTAGCCATATAGCTTGTTCGGATTAATGCTCTACCTGGTGGAACCGCTGGATGAACCACAGGATTAACAAATATACCTGCTTCACTTATTTCTTTCCACATTTTAAAACATACCATATCATCACCAATAACTAATGGAATTATAGGGGTTTCAGCAACTCCTGTATCGTATCCCATTTCTTTAAAACCTTTCAACATTTTTTTTGTATTCTTCCATAATTTTTCTATTCGTTCAGGTTCTTTTTGCATAATTTCCAAAGATTTGAGCGCAGCCCCAACAGCTGCTGGAGTTGGTGAAGCACTAAATATTAAAGCTCTGGAATTGTGTTTTAAATAATGTATTACGCTTTCAGGTCCAGCAATAAATCCACCAAGTGATGCAAATGATTTACTGAATGTGCACATTATAAGATCAACTTCATCATC
>CAZSCZ010000134.1:0-229 GCA_964605455.1 uncultured Spirochaetia bacterium | reverse complement strand
ATCATCTAACCCAAAATGATTTGCAGTTCCTCGTCCATTTTTTCCTAAAACCCCAAATGAATGGGCATCATCAACCATAATTCTTGCATTATATTTTTCTGCAAGTTCAACTACTTTAGGAAGTTTAATAATATCACCCTCCATACTGAATATCCCATCCACTACAATCAATTTACCTTTATCGCCAGCATTTTTTAATTTTGTTTCTAAATCTTCCATATCATTATGT